>CAILMK010000069.1 GCA_903835275.1 uncultured bacterium
CAGGACGATATTATTCATGATGACTTTCGGCCCTGCAGCAGTATCCTTGCTTGCAAACCTATCCAACACCATTTGGAAATTACTTTCCTTTTCGCCCTTATAGTGTATAAGGTTAAAATCAAGATTGGAAAGTTCTACATTCCCGAATACGACCAGGCCATTGCCATAACGGAAATATTGAACCAGACCTTCCTTGAATTTTATCATGACTGCATGATGATGGTCTTCAAGAACAACATCGTGCAATGCCACTCCCACCGGCAGTTCAAATTCTATTTCACCGATGCGTACTTTGGTTCCGAGTTTTTCGCTGAGAAATGATGTGGCTTTTTCGTTCAGCCACCTTTTACCGGTTGGCGTTTTGAGAAAAATATACCCACCCACCAAACTGGTAACTATGAGAATCAACAGGCCCAGAAGAACCCTTAATGTATATTTTAACGCTTTTTTCAATTTTTTCCCTTAGTAATTCATGCCATCCCTTCGGTAATAAATGCCGAACTTTGCACAAAGTATAAACCCTTTACTACCAAAATGTGTACCATCCTTGCTATTGAAAGCTCCTGTGACGATACTTCCGCATCGGTTATACAGGATGGTAACATACTTTCCAACGTAATAAGTTCGCAGGTAATACACCAAAAATATGGGGGTGTGGTCCCTGAACTTGCTTCACGAGCCCACCAGGGTAATATTGTTCCTGTGGTGGAATCTGCGCTTATTGAGGCAAATATACGCAAAACAGACCTGAATGCCATTGCTTTTACCCAAGGACCAGGGCTGCTCGGTTCACTCCTTGTGGGTAACTCTTTTGCCAAGGCGTTTGCCCTCGGATTAAATATTCCGCTCATTACCGTGGATCATCTTCATGCACATTTAGCCGCACATTTTATTGGCAGTCCCGACTTAAAGATGCCATTCCTATGCCTTTTGGTTTCCGGAGGGCATACCATGATCGTAAAAATGACTTCCCCGCTGGAGTACACCATACTAGGGCGCACCACTGATGATGCCGCCGGTGAAGCCTTTGACAAGGCAGCAAAAATCCTTGATTTTCCCTATCCGGGCGGCCCACTTGTTGATAAATATGCACTGGATGGCAATCCCCTCCGCTTTGTATTTCCTGAACCGCAAATCCCGAACCTCGATTTCAGTTTTAGCGGCTTAAAGACCTCGTTTCTATATTTCATCCAGCAAAAAACCAGGGAAAATCCTGCTTTTGTAGCGGAAAACCTCGCGGATATATGCGCTTCCTACCAACATAGAATTGTAACGTATTTGCTAAAAAGGCTTGCGAAGGCATCTAAAGAAACGGGCATTAAAAATATCGGGCTGGCAGGCGGTGTTGCTGCAAATTCCTACCTCAGGAAAATGCTTTTGCAAACTGCAGAAGAAAAAGGCTGGCAGGTTCATATCCCTGCTTTTGAATACTGCACCGATAATGCCGCAATGGTTGCCATGGCGGCACATTTCAAATACAAGGCAGGACTATTTTCAGGACAGGAAGTATCTCCGTACACAAGGAGTGTAGGTGGTGGAATTTAAGATGAGAAAAAAATTAATAATTCTCAAATAAAATGAAATTGTTGCGTAAATTTGCAGCATTAAGATTCGCTGCGGCTGTATTTTGCAAGGTTTTAGATGGTTTTTTTTCCTTGCTTTAGTATAGTCGCAGTTTCTTTTTGCCCCTACCTCATCTTCATCATTGAATCCGGATATAATTTATTAGTAAAACAGGCTGTTTTGTTTTTTGCCTTATAAGTATTCAGCATCAGTTTCAAGGTAGCTTTTGCAGTTTCATCATCCACCGGTTCTATATCCATACTGGGATAAATTTTGAATATTTGTTCTCCACTCAGGAAAGAAAGCCCATCCATATATTCCGTAAGGCTTCCTTTATAAGGCATCATTGCCACGGAATGTATATTCCTGAAATTACGAGCGGTATCAATACCCGTGCTTACCCAACTAGTGTATTTTGGTAATTTAACAACATAATTCCTTCCCATAAATGCAAGTATACTAGGGGTAACATCCACATCCGTAGAGATGGATTTGAATCTCCTCGGATATTTAATCAGAGGAGAATAAATCATAAACGGCACATGAAAACGGTCAATTTTTGTGATGATAGGTACATCAGGTGTGCGGTGATCACCGGTAATTACGAAAATGGTATTTTTAAAATCAGGACGCTTTTTATATTCATTTATGAAGTAACGGATGGCATCATCTGTATAAAGAACACATGAAAATATCTTCAAATATTGCTGGTAGTCGGCCTTCTTTTTCGCTGTAAAGCCGGGCATCCTGTTCAGCATGGCTGTAGCCTTGTTTATATACTGCTTCTGGTTTTCCACCAGATAAGGTGTATGATTTGAGAGCGTCATGATGACATCCAGCCTTGGTCTGTTGATGGGTTCTTTTTCGGTTTCCAGCACTTTTTTAAATACATCCCGATCCGAATATCCCCATGTAAAACCATCACCATTGGCGGGCATTTTTTTATACTCCGGACCAAAATCCTTTGTATCAATAATACGGTCCATGCTATCCTGTTTGAAGAACATATCCATGTTTTCAAAGTGCGCTTCACCGCCATAATAATAACTTGCATAATACCTGTTTTGCTTCAGTATATGGATCATACTATTGCGGGTTGGCATCTTGTCACCGAGATCCAGAAAACCATTTTCAGCATAGGGACAGGAACCGAAAATATTAGGAATGACTCCAAAGGTACGCCCTGCACCACTGAGGAAATGTTCCCAATACAAGCTGTAAGGCATCAGCGAATCCAGGAATGGAGTAAAATCCCCTTGTGAGGCATCCGGACCCGAATACGCCCTGCCCATGCTTTCCATAATGATAAAAACGATGTTCGGTTTTACACTTCCCTGCTTAAAGAATGGTCCAAGGACATCAGGGGTTTTATCAATATGCAGGAACGGATATTCATTTCCTTTTGCAGGACTTGCAGGCTGGTGCATCATCAAAAAACTTGATAACAAACCAACTATAATGATGCTATAAAAAAAATAGCCCCCTGCGCTGCGCAAGGAGGCTATCTTATAAAATTTTTTCAAATTAATATCTTTTTATTTTTTCTTGGCCTTTTTAGGTTCGGCAACAGGAGCAGCAACAATATTTATCTTCATTAATGAATCCGGATAAAGCTTATTGTTGAGTGTCGCCTTTTTATTTTTCTCCTTATAATCGGTGAACTTGCTTTCAATTTCCTTCTGTTTTTGTTCATCCGTATAAGGATCAATATTCAGTTTATCACTGATCTTGAAGAGCGTTCCGTTATCAATAAAATAATCCTTGTCAAGATAATCAGCCAGTGTACCTTTCACAGGCATCAATGCCACTGAATGCACATTGCGGAAGCCCTCAAATGTATCAATACCGGGGCTTACCCAACTGGAGTATTTAGGCAGGGTAATTCCATAATTATGTTGCAAAAATGCAAGGAAGGTCGGGGTAATATCCAGATGTGTTGAAACTGACTTGATGCGTTCCGTTCTCTTCAACATTGGTGAGAAAATAATGAACGGCACATGGTAACGGTCAATCTTGGTAATTATTGGAATTTCCGGCATACGGTGGTCACCGGTGATGATGAATATTGTATTTTCATAATCAGGCCTGCTCTTATAGGCATTAATGAATTGCCTGATGGCATCATCCGCGTAAAGTACAGTCGAGTAATACTTGGCATTCTTTCTGAAATCATCCTTGGTAGCAGCGTCAAAGGGAAGTGTTTTCAACCTGCTTTCAAATAAATTCATATAATAATTCTGGTTCTGCACCATAAACGGACTGTGGTTCGCCACGGTCATAAACATATCGAGGCGTGGTTTATTGACATGGGTTTTATTAACCTCAAGCATTTTGCGGAATAATTCCTTGTCACCATATCCCCATGTAAATCCACCGCTATTGGCAGGCAACTTTGTATAGCCCGGTCCATAATCCTTTTCCTGTACAATACGGTCCACACTGTTTTTATGAAGGAACATATCCATGTTATCAAAGTGCGCATCGCCACCGTAGTAAAAGCTTGCGAAATAACCATTCTGGCGGAGTATGCTTATGATACTGGCGTGTGTCGGCATTTTATCACCAAGATCCAGAAAACCTGCATTGGCAAACGGTGCTGACGCGTAAATAGATGGCATCATACCAAAAGTACGCCCTGCACTACTGAGGAAGTTATCAAAATAAATACTGTGATCCATCAGGGAGTCAAGATAAGGTGTGAAGCTACCCTGCAAGGCATCCGGCCCGGAATAACTGCGTCCAAGACTTTCCTCTACAATGAAAACGAGGTTCGGCCTTTCTGTTCCTATGTTGAAGAAACTACCCAGTACATCCCTGTCCTGTTCAGTATGAAGGAACGGATAATCGTCACTTACATAATTTAATTGGAAATCCTTGCCGCCGTCAGCATTGGCGTCTTCATTATCCGTATAATAAAATTCGTTGTATAAATTATCTGTTAGATCCGGGAAATAATGCTTGTATGCAGCCCCAAAGAAATAACTGAATTTATTGTTTTCATAGTTCGCAAATATGTCTTCCTTGTACGTGGAGCGGTCAACCAGCAATTCTATAAAAAACAATAAAACTATTGACAGAACAAAAAACAGGGTACTGACAAGAATCGGAACTTTAAACCTCTTAATCTTCATAGGGAGGAAAATAGCCAACCCTATCAATAAAATTATCGGGAGTATGGTAAGAATATTTACTGCTCCTGATGCTCCAACCGTATGTGACATATCTTCCCTGGAATAAGAGAAAAGATCTTCGCCAAGCATTGCCTTGGACTGAATAAAGCAACCTACAAGCATGTAATTACCTACGAGGACTATGATCATCAAAACAACGTAGAACCATTTGGCTACCTTGGGATAAATAACATACAAAACAAAATAAGGGATGATCAAAATGGCAGAAAATGCCATGACAAGCATAAGATCATAAAGAAGGCCCTTTACTTCAAAGATAAAACCACCCGGCTTTACCCCGACCCCAATAATTTCATACACACGCGTAAAGATGAGCAATGCTAAAAATATCATTGCAAGCGGAAACATTGAAGCAAACGTATCATTGAATCGCTTTCTTAATTCCAGTTTTGATTTTTTGGTGTTTTCTGTAGTTGTTTGTTCCATACCCTAAATTAAATGTTTTCAAATGTAAGAAGCAAAACGCTTCTCAGGTTCAACCGCAAGTTTATTACCTCAGTTACCGGATTTTAATGCGTTTACTATTAATATCTTACAACTTATTAGCCAAGCCATCAAAATACATGGAAATTTGCAAAATATTGTCCACAATTGCGTGTTCACAAGTCATTCCCATCTGACTTTCAGCAATTTAATAAACAAACATTAAGCGTTAAACCCGAAAGTTTTGCCCGTTTCCGAATTCTATTTCAATACAAAAATAGGTAATTTCTTGCCTTTCCGGTTCTGCTAATCATTTAAAAATGATCGCTATTGAACACTTTTTATAATGATTTTCGCAAAAATACGCTGGCATGACCAGATCGCTGATACCCGAAAAACTGCAAAATATACCTACAAAGCCTTGTTAAATATGGATGGTACTTATAACGATATTGATGATACGCCGAACCCTGTTTGATTAACCAAAACATAAAGAACATTTAATAATTCCTTTAAATGTTATCTTTGCCAAAAGTAAACTATTGAAAACACGTCTACTCATCCTTATCGCAGGGATAATTTTATTCCTTGGTAAAACAAATACCTGCAAAGCTGACTCCTTTCCTGTATTTGATCATATTGTGATTGTAATGTTGGAAAATCACTCCTATAGCCAGATTATTGGTGGCACATCCAACTCATTTATTAATTTTCTTGCCGATAGCGGAGCATTATTCACCAAATTTTATTCAGAAACGCACCCAAGTCAGCCAAATTACCTGATACTTTATTCCGGATCCAACCAGGGCGTGACAGATGATATGATGCCTAAGCATATTCCGTTTATGAGTCAAAACCTTGGCGCCTCACTAATAAGTGCCAAACCCAAGCGAACATTTTCCGGATTTGCAGAAAGCCTTCCTCATATAGGATATCCCGGGAATGATTCCCTTACTTCTTATGCGCGGAGGCATTGTCCCTGGGTAAACTGGCAGGCAACCGGGATGGGATTAGGCCCCAATCAAATAGATTCAACCAATAGCCATCCTTTTACTGACTTCCCGACAAACTTCAAGAAACTCCCGACTCTTTGCTTTGTCATTCCGAATACAACCAATGATATGCACGATGGTCCGGGGGCAACAACAATAACCAAATGTGATAACTGGATAAAAAACAACCTTGGAAATTATATTAACTGGACGAAAGCAAATAAGAGTTTACTTATTATCACATTTGATGAAGATAACGACAAAAGCAAAAATCATATCCCGACAATTTTCTATGGGGCACAAGTGGTAAAAGGCAAATATAATGACTCCCTGAATCACTTTAACATTTTGGCTACCTTCCTAAAAATGTATAATATCAAACCGTTCGGAGATTCTGCAAAAGCAGTCAATGAAGCAATAGTGAACTGTTGGGATACAGGGCAAAAAATCATTGATACAACTATCATTAAAGATACTACCACCGGTATATATTTAGAAGGGGGAAAGAGTGAAATTACTATATATCCCAATCCGGTAAATCAAAAAATATTCATCCAGGGATTGGATCTGAATGCAGGAGAAGCATTGATCCGCATTTATGACATGACGGGTAAACTTTTAAACAGCTATAAAAACGTCTCTTCCATAGATGTTTCCTCCTACCCTGCAGGCTCTTATTTGATTGAAGTGGAACAGAAGGGAAGGATTACTCGAAAGAAAATGAGTGTTGAGAGATAAGCCGGACATTAAATTTACAATTCTTTTTTTAACTAAATCATACTATGAGAATTAAACTTATCCTATTTTTTTTAATGGCATTTAGTTACACATTTGCGCAAACAAAACCAACCTTGCAATATGTAGTAACTGAAAAAAATCCGGGTATTTCCTTTGCTCTATCAGCCCTCATACCGGGTGCCGGAGAAATGTACAATGATCAGGTTGGCTTAGGCCTGGCGATTTTCTTTGGAGATGCTGCTATAATAGGCGGTGGCTATGCAGTATATTCTCAATATAATTCATCGAGTGTTTACCATAATGATTTTAATCTGGGAGTTGCTACATTTCTGATGACAACAGGAGTTGTAATTGATGTCGCGCAACTGGTATATGCCCCACTTTATTCCCGCCATCTAAATTCAAAAAATGGTTTTAACGCTACAAGCATGAATTTAAAGCTAAAAGGAAGCCAATTGGCATTGTCTTATAATTTTTAACACTACGCAACAGGTAAGGTAAACTTAAATTTGCTTCCTTCACCCAGTTCACTTTCCACCCAAATTTTTCCGCCTTGCGCTTCTATGAAGTCCTTGGCTATTGCCAGGCCAAGGCCGGAGCCACCGGGAGAACCTGCCTTGCTAACCTGTACAAAGCGTTCAAAGATCCTGTCGTGATATTTCGAGTCAATTCCAGATCCCTGGTCCTCTACACTAAACGTAACAAATCCCGGTGCATCAAGGGTAACAGAAATGGTTAGCTTTGAATTTTCCGAACTGTGCCTAGCCCCATTTGAAATCAGATTAGTAAGTACCCAGGCAGTTTTTTCAGCATCTGCAAGTATAGGTGGGATATTATCCGGCTTGATTATTTGTAGCTGAATCTGTTTTTGCTCGAGAGTTGTTTGCATTGCCTCTACTGCATATTGAATGACTTTATTGGAATCGGTTGATACAATTTGCAATTCAACTTTTCCACTTTCTATTCGGGTATAATCCAGTAAATCATTTACGTAATTCAGCAACCTTCTCGAGTCTTCAAATACATTATTCACCAACCTGTTTTGTTCCTTGTTCAAAGCCCCTATTCGATCATCCATCAATAATTTCAAACTTAAATCAATGGATGAAAGTGGCGTTTTTAATTCATGGGAAATCGTTGCCATGAAATTTGTCCTTGCTATATCTGTCTTTTTGTATTCGGTTATATTGGTAAGGAAGACCACATATCCTACAAGCTCATCATTGTTGTCTGCCTGGTTATGCACACTGATGGAGCGAACATCTTTCATAAAATATGATTCCTCTCCATTATAAGTGATCCTCAATGGCGTTTTATCTTTTTCATTCACGCCATAAGGAATATTTTTTATGATCTCACGGAACAAATCATTCCTGTTTGCCATATCATTGGATGAAAGATTCCTGACATCCTCAAGGTTAATGCCCAGCAATTGATCCGCCATTGGATTGGTAAGCATAATTTTATGATCACTGTCCAATAATATAATTCCGGCATCGACTTGCTTGACGATTTCCTCTATTCTTTGCTTTTGTGCCATGATTTCTGCAAGACTCGATTTTTCAAATTCCTGCAATTGTTTTACCATCAGGTTAAACGAATCTTCCACTTTACGGAACTCACTTCCTTCGGGAAATTTTAATCTTTGTGTAAAATCGCGTTCGCCAACAGCCTGTATTTTCTCTGTCAATTCTTTCACAGGGCTGGTGATATACCTTGGGAAATTATACGTAAATGAAAATCCGATGACAAAAAGAAAAGTACCGACAATAGTTATAATATTGAGGAAAACATTTCCCGTATGTATAGCCTTTGTATTCTTTCTAAGAATGGCATCCCTGTTCAGGGTATATACCTGATTCAATTCATTCCGTAAACCATTAGAATTATTTAAAAATGACTTGTCATAATAATATCCGGGATCAATATTTCCACTCACCTGACTTAAAATGTGCCTGTATTCATCAAAGTCCTGGCGCAATTTTTCAACAGCACTTTTTTCTCCCGGTTCCGTGATATTTTTATTTTCCAATTCGAGGTTTTTTTCAAAATCACTCAGATATCCTTTTATTAATGCCGACATATTGGCATTGCTTGCATCAGAAGATTTGGATGAATAGCCTATCAAAGTGTTTTGAATTTTAATCACATCGCCTTGCATGGATTGAACATAATCCAGGGATTGCTGGTTATCCTTGATAACCTCACTGGCTTCTTTACCAAGGTTATTTATAAAAACGCCACCAAGAATACAAACAGCCACAATGGCAACATATTGGATTGTTACGCCTAATGCAAGTTTAGTTTTCAGCTTCATGATTTCTAATTTTTAATTCACAATAAAAATGTCTGTTTCTGTCCCTTGAAAGGCCTTTACCAAATCACGGGTAATATTTTTGCCTTTTAACTTTTCCCAAATACCGGGATCAGATGCGCCGCAAATAACAAGTGTCACATTCTTTTCTTTTGCAAAAGCCACAATTTCCTGTACAATGTCATTACCTTTAACCCTATGTACCGTTGCGCCCATTTCAGTAGCCAACTGGAAATTATTGATTAAATATCGTTGCGCTGCAAGATTGATATTGTCAGATGATTCAGCTTCGGTTTGAATATATAGAACAAACCATTCCGCATCAAAACGGTTTGCCAATCTTGCCGCCTTGCGAATGGAAAGTTTTGATATTTCGTTATTGGTACTTATACAACACAAAAAGCGATCGTTACTTTTATGTCCTTTTGAAGTTAACTCTGTATCAAATTTACGCTCTACCTGATTAGCGACCTCTCTCAATGCCAGTTCACGCAATTGCATTAAATTTTCTTTCTGAAAGAAATTTCGCAAAGCGGAATCCACTTTTTCCATCGCATATATCTTTCCTTCCTTCAGGCGCTGGTGAAGTTCATCAATGGTCAAGTCTATATTTACAACCTCATCTGCACTCCTGATAACGCTGTCAGGCACCCTTTCTGTTACCTCAAGGCCCGTTACTTTTTGCACCACATTATTAAGGCTTTCTATGTGCTGGATATTTACCGCGGCAATTACATTGATTCCCGAGTCAAGGATTTCCATTACATCCTGCCATCTTTTTTCATTCTTGGAACCCTGAACATTTGTATGGGCAAGTTCATCAACAATCACCACTTCCGGATGCGCATTCAATACAGCATCAATATCCATCTCTTCGAGGGAATGTCCCTTATAAAATAACCTTTTCCGGGGTATGACTGGCAGACCAGCCACCAGACGCTCTGTTTCTGCCCTGTTGTGCGTTTCAATGTATCCTATCTGGACATCCACTCCGCTTTTCAGCAATTTATGAGCCTCCTCCAGCATTTTGTAGGATTTACCTACACCTGCAGCAAGACCAATATATATCTTGAACTTCCCTTTTTTGGAACTTCTGATGAGGTTCAGAAAGCTATCTGCTTTCTTAATATTTTCAGGTGCATCCATACCTTTTTTCTTTACTAGTTTTGCATTAGCTGTGGCTTCTTTCTTCTCCGTATGGTTTTAACTGAGAAGTTTGAAGATAAAACGCTTATATTCCCATCCACTTCAAGTGCCACCAGATCTGCTTCGCTTATTTTTTCAACTCCATGCTCCCTGACTGCCATTTCAAGTTCTTCTTGCGTCATTTTTGCACACTTAAGTCCCTCTTGCAATACCTTCCCATGAAGAACGAGTACCACTTCTTCTCCTTGAAGTGTATTTCTGAATTTTTTTGACCTCAAAAGAAAAAACCTTAACACATAATTACAGCAAAATAAACCCAATGCTGCAGCCATACCACCCTGAACCGTTGAATCATTTCCTACCATGGCATTCTGCACGCTATTGCTGATAAGGAGAATAAATACAAGGTCAACAACAGATAGCTGGGATATTTCTTTTTTGCCAAATAACCGTATAGCAACAATTATAAAAATATAAATGCATACGGATTTGAGCATGATGATGAAGTAAGGATATAATTGGGCCATACTAGTATTTGATTACGATCTGCAAATTTATCCTCATGTTAGTTCTGAATAAAATCATAATTATTTTTCCCTTACAAGATTAAATTTCTTGGGCTGTGATAAAATCATTGGAGTATTTTCAATGGTAACAGCACTTGTATCCAATCCGTAACCTGCCTGTTCGGAAAGG
>CAILMK010000070.1 GCA_903835275.1 uncultured bacterium
AGTGTAAATAATAATTTCTTTTCTTTCCTGAATATCCTGTAGATGCCAAAGAGAATAGGAAGCAGCAAAATGCTTTTTACCACATAAATTATAATGTGCAGTTTCTTTTCATCATTCATGGAAGATAAAACTGTTTTTTGTAAAATAAAGTCGACAATATTTTCATTATGGAAATTCACAATGAATGGAGGAATATTTATCAGGGCATTCCAAATAGACGCGAGTGCCTTAGGAGCTTGTAGGATCAGGTTTATGATTTTGCTGTGTTCGGCAGGGTAGAGGTAGGCTCTTTTTTCAGGCCACAAACACCAGGCTGTAAAGATGGACACCAATGTAAATATAACGAGAAGGATATTTAGTTTTTTATCCGAAAATAATTTTTTCGGGCTTTGGAGCTTATCGTAAAACAAATAGAATACAATTCCAGCTGCCATCATCAATCCGTAAATATGCGTGAATGCCATTCCTGCCAAAGCAAAAACAAGAATGTATATATTATACTTTTTTTCTTTCTGTAATTCCACAAGTGCAAGCATGGCAAATAGGACCACCAGTGAATAATTCCGTACAATGGCAGCATATTCATAAAACATGAAATAGCCAAACAGGAAAAGTATTTTATAAGCAATACGCACATTGATCTTTAAAAGCAAAATAAAGGCTATTGCCCATGTAATGAAAAAATGAATTAGCTTGATTGTTGATAATGAAGAATCAATTGTATATGCAAGTTTACAGATTGCAAACCATAAAAAAGGATGACCTTCCGCCCGCAGACGATGAATGAAATCCGGAAAATTATGAATATCATTTCCGATTTGTATTGCCTGCCATTCATCCCTTCCAAATTCATGGAAATGCAGTAAAACCGATGTTAACATTATATAAAAGAACAGGGCAACAACTGCCAGGATTACATCAGTTTTAGTCTTTAATACTGCTCCCTGCTTTTCAGAAATGGAAGCGCTCATTATTTTTTCGCATTACTTAACCTGAAGAAAATTACTTTCAAAATATCTGCAGTAACCACATATACCAATATGATTGCAGCTATAGCGCAAAGCATTTTTAGAGGAATAGCGTATAAGCCTAATGCCGGTCCAAATGGTGCGTAAATCAAAACGATGGTAAGTACGAATGATAATGCGCTTAACCAGATAAGACTCTTACCAGGGATACTTTTGAATAATGATTTCTGCGTACGGATGATAAATAAAATAAATAATTCTGTAAGTATGGATTCAAAGAACCATCCTGTCTGGAAAAGATGTTCGCCAACATTAAGGATCTTATACAATGCAATAAATGTAAGCACATCAAATATGGAACTGTGAAGTCCAAATACCACCATGAAGCTGCGAATTTGTTTTATATTCCATTTGCCCGGACGCTCTAATTGTTCTTCGTCCACATTATCTCCTGATACACCCATATATGGAAAATCAGTCAGGAAATTAGTAAGCAATATCTGCATGGGCAGCATAGGAAGGAATGGCAGTGTGAGCGCGGCTATCGCAACACTGAACATATTTCCGAAAGTAGCTCCTGTGTTTATGTAAATATATTTTAATGTATTTGCGAAGGTTCTTCTGCCTTCGCGTACGCCGTCAGCCAGTACACCGAGGTCTTTCTCCAATAATACAAAGTCTGCCGCTTCACGTGCTACGTCAACGGCGTTGCTGATGGATATTCCTGCATCTGCTGCGGTGATGGCAGCAACATCATTGATACCGTCACCCATATAAGCAAGGGTGTAGCCTCCTTTTTGTAAAGCATGTATAATGGCACCCTTTTGAAGTGGTTCTATTTCTGCAAATATTTTTGTGTCGGCAGCTTTAATGACCAATGCTTCCATGGTCATGTTTTGGATTTCAGGACCGGATAATATTTTGCTTTGATCAAGATTCAGATTCCCTGCTACGTGTGCGGCTACGAAACGATTATCTCCAGTTATGATCTTGATGTCTATTCCAAGAGTGTGCAATTCATCAATAGCTGATTGTATCCCCGGTTTGAGAGGATCCTCCAGTAAGATAAAGCCAGCAAGGATCATATCCTTTTCATCATCCTTGCTGATGGTTGTTTGAGTTGTTGGTTTGTAGCAAACTCCTATTACGCGATACCCCTGGTTGCTGTGATCTTCATAATTTTTCTGGATAGCGGCAATCTGCGGCGCGAGGTCAGTTGGATTCCCGTCCTTGTCAATGGCTTTGGTGCAAATGTCAAGGATATTCGAAACGGCACCCTTGGTAATAATTACTGCGGCTCCTTTATCATCTTTAACAGCGATACTGAGCCGTTTCCTTAAAAAATCGTAAGGCACTTCGCCGAGTTTTGAATATCCTGTGATATCAATAGTTTGTGCCTTTAATGCATCATCCATCGGATTGGAAAAACCACTTTCAAAAAAAGCATTCATGTAAGCGTACTTACTTACAAGAGGGCTGTCATTTTTCCATGCATCTATGGCTCCGGCTATTTTAATGATGCCTTCTGTTATCGTTCCTGTTTTATCTGTACAGAGAAGATTTATTTCCCCGAGATTCTGAATGGAGGATAATTTTTTAACGATCACTTTTTTCTCAAGCATTCGTTTTGCTCCTGCAGACATACTGATGGTCATGATTGCAGGAAGTAATTCAGGTGCCATTCCTATGGCGAGTGCGAGAGCGAAAAGAATGGAATCGAAAAGTGGTTTATGCAGAAATACATTGAGCAATATAAGTATGGATACTGCAAAAACAATCGTCACCTGCATCAGAAAAAATCCGAATTTATTAATCCCTTTTTCGAAAGCAGTTTCCGTGGAAACAGTCATGCTTTTTGCAATGCTTCCGAAGATGGTATCCTGCCCTGTGTTCACTACAATAGCTTTCACCGTTCCGCTGATAATATTGCTTCCTTGCCAAAGGGAATTATCTCTTTTAGCAAGTGGTGCAGCTGCATCGGCGATTCCGGTTTGTTTTCTTACGGGATAAGATTCGCCCGTTAAAGATGCTTCGTTGGCATACGCTTCATTGGATTCAAGCACGAGGCAATCCGCAGGGACTATATCACCTGATTTAAGAGTTATAACATCCCCCGGAACAATCTCTGAAGTGGGCACTTCAATACTTTTTCCATCACGGATCACGGTGCACATTAACGTGATCATGGATTGAAGTTTCTCCACTGCTCTTCCCGCATTACTTTCCTGGTAAAAACTTAATCCACCTGTGGCAAGTAGAATAAAAAGTATGATAAATACATCTGATTCCTCTCCAAGGAAAGCGGATAGAATAACGGCAGCCACCAGCAACAGCACGAGCGGACTTTTAAACTGGCTAAAAAACAAAGCCGCTTCTCTTTGAAAGCGGCTTTTAATTTTTTTCCGGCTGTTCTGCTCCAGAAGTTTTTTACTTGCCAAGTCGGAGCTAAGTCCGTTGGCGCTGCTTCCCAGCTGGCTGAAAATTTTGTCCTGTGGGAGGGACCAAAAGGAATCAATCATAGTTTTATTTTACGATCATTTTCTGCGTGCGCATTTGTCCCTTGCTGAATACTTTGCAAATATAAAATCCGCGCGGGAAGTCATCGCTTGGTATTTCAATGGTATTGGTGCCGCCGGGCAGGGAATATATTTTTGAATAAACTATTTTTCCGCTGGCGTCAATTACTTCAAGGAAAGTGCTGGCTGCTTCGGGTTGATCAAAATTTATTTTAATATGATCAGGTTGTGAAACCGGATTCGGGTAGATGTTCAAACCTTGCAAAGCAAGTGGTGTTTGTTTTTCAATGCCATTAACAAGTGCGGATGTATCAAGTACAATATTTTCGTCACCCTTTTGATATAAGAGGAAGCTGAAGAAAACGATCATCATTTCATCGGTGGTATTTTCACCAGCCACTACTTCCTTCGGAGGACTATTTGGATTGGAAGGATTATTAGTTGTATTGTCATACATTGCTTCCGCATAAACACT
>CAILMK010000071.1 GCA_903835275.1 uncultured bacterium
ATTTGCATACCGGTAAGCTTGTTCAAAAGCTACTCAGCTTATGCGGGGGTTCAGGATGCGTTGGTTCAATGGTGGTACGGACATAATGCGGTTGCATTTATCCTTACGACGCCATATCTCGGGCTGATGTATTACTTCCTCCCAAAAGCGGCTAATCGTCCTGTGTTTTCGTACAGGTTATCCATTATCCACTTTTGGTCATTAATATTTTTATACATCTGGGCAGGCCCTCACCATTTGCTTTATACAGCGCTTCCTGACTGGGCACAAAGCCTTGGAACGGTATTCTCAATTATGCTCATTGCGCCATCATGGGGTGGTATGATCAATGGTCTTTTGACGCTTCGTGGTGCCTGGGATCAGGTTCGTACCAATCCGGTACTTAAATTCATGGTGGTGGCTATTACCTGTTACGGTATGGCAACATTTGAGGGGCCTATGCATTCTATGAAATTCGTTAACTCACTTTCTCACTATACTGACTGGATTCCTGCACACGTACACGTAGGTACACTGGGTTGGAATGGCTTCATGGCATTCGCAATTTTATACTGGATGATCCCAAGGATTTATGGAACAAAATTATTCTCAACAAAACTGGCGAATCTTCACTTCTGGATCGGAACACTTGGAATGGTTTTCTGGGTGGTATCCATGTATATTTCCGGAATTATGCAAGGTTTGATGTTACAGGAATTCACTCCTGAAGGAACATTGAAATACGGAAACTTTCTTGAAACCACAACACAGGTGTTACCGATGTATATGCTTCGTGCGCTGGGTGGATTGATGTATCTCTCCGGAATGATTTTGATGGCATATAATCTTTATAAAACTGTAAAATCCGGCAAGCTTATCGCAAATGAAGCTGATGAAGCTCCTGCAAGATCCAAGGACTACAGTGATGAAAAAAATCTTACCGGTTATCTGCGTCACAGAATTATAGAACGCAAACCTGTACTTCTAATGGTAGTGGCAGCCGTAGTGATATTGATTGGTGGTATAGTGGAATTCATTCCGGTATTCACCATACAAAGTAATGTTCCAACTATAGCTTCTGTAAAACCATACACTCCATTGGAGCTTGAAGGAAGAAACATTTACATGAGAGAAGGTTGTTACAATTGCCACTCACAAATGATTCGTCCTTTCAGGTCAGAAACTGAACGCTATGGGGAATACTCCAAGGCAGGAGAATTTGTATATGACCATCCTTTCCTATGGGGTTCAAAACGTACCGGTCCGGACTTGCAACGTATAGGAGGAAAATATCCGGATGCATGGCATTACCGCCACATGTCTAATCCACGTTTGACTTCTCCCGGATCTATTATGCCAAGTTACAAATGGCTGATCACAGATGATCTGGACATCACTGATACACGAGCATCCATTTCTGCCATGCGCAGGCTCGGGGTTCCTTATCCTTACGGATATGAGGACAGGGCCCTCGATGATCTCCGGAAACAGGCTATTGATATCAGTGAAAACCTGAAAAAGGATAATATAAAAGTGGCGGATACCAAAGAGATCATTGCAGTGATTGCATATCTGCAACGCCTGGGTACGGACATAAAAGCTAATCAAACATCAGAAACTCCTAATAAATAAAGCTATGTATAAAGATTTTATCAAACAGCAATCATATGCAGAACTGTACGCAGTTGTTTCACTATGCATCTTTGTCGTATTCTTCTGCGTTATGCTAGTGATTGCATTCCTGCAAGGCAAACATAGTTCTGCTGAAGCAAGTTATATCCCACTTGACGGTAATGATGATTTTAACTCTAAAATTCAAGGAAGCAATGTATAAGAAAATAGCATTATCAATAGTCGGATTATTAATCATGAGTTCTGCAATGGCGGAGACAATTAGTTCGCCACAACTTGTGGATGAATTCAACCGGAATACAAATTTTAATAATCCCGGAGTAATATATACCATTCTTATTCTTGCCATTCTCGTATTATGGTATGAATATGCCAGCATCAGAATGGTACGCCGCAAGGTGGATGAACTGACAGCAGATCCAAATAAGCCCGAACGTGTAACATGGATGGCTTTGTTTTTCCGCAAAAGCAGTACCCGTGATGCGCATTTGGGGGATCACGTATATGATGGCATTCAGGAGTATGACAATAATCCCCCTGCATGGTTCAACTGGCTTTTTTACGGAAGTATAGTTACTGCAATTATTTACATGATGTATTTTCATGTATTGAAAATCGGTAAATTATCCGTTGATGAATACAAGCAGGAGATGGCAGATGCGCAGGTTATAGTGGATAAAGCCAGGGAACAGGGCATCAAGCTTGCTGACATGGGCGCTTTAAAGGATCCTGCAAAAATCAATGCAGGGAAAGCAATTTTCACCGCAAATTGTGCAGCATGCCATGGTGATAAAGGCCAGGGCCTGGTGGGACCTAACCTGACTGATAATTACTGGTTGCATGGTGGTGAATACAAAGATGTTTTTAAAACAATTTTCAATGGTGTTCCCAATAAGCCTATGCAAAGCTGGAAGAAAATTTTAAAGCCTGAAGATATAAGGGAAGTGGCATCTTTTGTCAAATCTCTGAAGGGCACCAACCCTGCGAATCCAAAGGCACCGCAAGGTGTGGAGGTAACTGAAAACTAAAACTGAATTATG
>CAILMK010000072.1 GCA_903835275.1 uncultured bacterium
AGCAATGATAGCATCATCAATACTGCACCTGACAAAATCGTTTCCATAAAAGGAACCGGAGGCTCTACTGTTACCGGTAGCTATCCAAATTTCACTATTGATTCCAAGGTTTATAAAGCAGGAAATGCCATCTCCATCAGTAATGATTCCATTATCAATACTGCACCTGACCAGAAAGTAACATTAACTGGTGGTGGCGCATCTGCGATTACTGGTTCTTATCCGAACTTCACCGTTTCTTCTTCAGACTCTACGATGTGGAAGAGGGTTAATAAAAATGACATCTATTACAATAATGGGAATGTGGGAATAAATAAAAATAATCCCGCATATAAACTCGATGTTGCAGGACCTATAAATGCGGATTCTTTTATGATGGGGAGTACTCGTTATATTAGTAGAAAAGGATCTAATAATTTGTTGATAGGTGCTAATGCAGGAGTGCATAATTCCGGGTATCAAAATCAATTTATTGGCGATAGCGCAGGGGTTAGCAATACAACCGGACGCAGAAACCAATTTATCGGAAGTCAATCAGGAATGGCAAACACAACAGGATCTTATAATCATTTTTCAGGATTTAATTCTGGCTATTCTAATACAACTGGATCCTATAATTACTTTGATGGGTATGCTGCCGGATATACTAATACAACTGGTCAGGAAAATCATTTTAGCGGTTATATATCCGGTACAAATACTACAACCGGAAGTGGCAATGTATTTACGGGAATGAATTCAGGAAGGGATAATACAACTGGTAGTTTTAATACATTCCTAGGCAGAGATGCTGGCATAAAAAATACAATTGGCGACAATAATTGTTATGTTGGTAATTTGGCTGGATTTGGCAATGGTTCTGGCTACAGTAACACTTCAATCGGATGTTGGGCAGGTTATGATAATGATGGAAAAAGAAATACATTTGTAGGAGACAGTGCAGATGTTTCAATTAGTGGCTTAACAAACGCAACGGCAATTGGCTACAATACTAAAGTTTCCCAAAGTAATAGCCTCGTATTAGGAAATAATGTTAATGTGGGTATAGGTACTTCTAGTCCCTCCCAAAAACTTCATATAAAGAACAATAGTAATTTTTCCGCGCAAATTGAAAAGAGTGGAAGTACCGGAGGTTATGCACAGTGGCTTGTTAATGCGAACAATGGTACTAATACCGGAGTACAAACAGTGTTGTTTGCCGAGGATGGCGGTAACACCGGTGGAGTTGGAACAAGTTCAGGACACCCTTTTTATATCAGGGCAAACGGACAGGAAAGAATGAGGTTTGATACTGCAGGGCATGTTGGAATTGGCACATCTTCTCCCAGCGCATTGCTTACTGTAAGCCAAAGCAGCGATGCTCAACAAGGATTGAGAGTGACAGATGGGACAAAATATTCTAATATCAATATCCACCCCTTAACAGCTGCAAACAGTGGCTACAGTGTCCTTAATTTTAATGGTTATTGGGATAATGGCGAGCAACGCTACAATACAGCCAGATGGCGCTGGAGAATGGGTACTGACCAGCGCGGAATTACTGACCAGTTTTTCATAGATGGATGGGATGGCTCAACTATTCATAATTTATTCATCATTGATACACTGGGAAATGTTGGTATAGGAAAAAGTCCCGGCGGAAAACTGGATATGAATACCGGAACCAACCAGGCTGCTACCTTTAGCACTTATGCCAATGTGGGTACCAATAATTTCAATATACTTACGCTTAGCAATACCAATAGTGGCACAGGGGACAGGAACTATCTTAAAATGCATCACAAAAACGGTGATTGCGGATTATACTCCTACTCGGATGCCTCAGGAACCGATGCCTTATTGGTATATTATACCACCAGCGGCTTCAAGTGGGAAAACTCATCAAGCACCGATATCATGTTCCTGACCAATGGCGGCAAGCTCGGAATTGGTACTGCCTCCCCATCAGAAAAACTTTCCGTTTCAGGGAATATCTGCTATACAGGTTCCATTGGTTCCTGCTCGGATAGAAGATATAAAACAAATATTCTGAGTATGGGCAGCATGCTTTCAAATGTGATGGCACTTGAACCCGTAACGTATACCTGGAGAATAAAGGAATTCCCTGATAAAAATTTCAATGATAAAAAACAACTTGGTTTCATTGCACAGGATATAGAAAAAATATTCCCTGAACTGGTGCTTACTGACCAGGACGGTTACAAATCCGTTGACTATGTAAAGATCACTCCTATTCTTGTAAAAGCAGTTCAGGAGCAGCAAAATGAGATCAAGGATCAGCAATCACAAATTGAAGAATTGAAAAAACAAAATACAGCCATTTTACAAAGGTTAAATTCAATGGACGCAACCCAAAACAAAGGCACAGCACTTCTAAAATAATCACCATGAAAAAATTAATTCAAATGAGAAAAATTATTCTTACACTTCTAATCGCCGTATGCTTTTTACAAGGCAAGGCGCAAACGCTTAGTCCTACAGTCATAGCTACAGGCGGGGATTATTACAGCAATTCCAGTGGTTCCCTATCATGGACCACCGGTGAGTCTGTAGTCACTTATATTGGTTCGGGACAAACCCTATCCCAGGGATTCCAGCAAAGCTATACCACTATTACAGCAGTTCAAAATCCGGTGCAGGATCCTTACAGCATTAGTATTTACCCTAATCCTGTTACTGATAAACTTCACCTGCGAATTGAAAATAACAGGGAGGATAATTATTCCATCGTACTGATGGATATGCTGGGGAAAGTACACTACACAAACAAGATCGGCGGAAGCGGCATCATGCACCAGGATATTGATATGCAAACCCTGGCTCAGGGCACCTATTTCCTCTACGTCTATTCACAAAACAAGGAATACAAGATCACTAAAATTGAACACCTCCATTAAAAAAAACATGAAAAAATTATTTTTATCTCTCGCTATCGCAATGCTATTTATAAGTAGCATTGCATCGGCACAAACACCACAAGGCATCAATTACCAGGCGGTAGCCAGAAACAGCGCCGGCGGAGTACTCAGCAATTCCTCCATATCCTTGCGGATTTCCATATTAGATAAAACGGCAACAGGAACTTCTGTATTTACAGAAACTCATGCTGTGACTACAAACGCTTTGGGCTTATTCACTTTTGTGATTGGCAAAGGCACTCTTGTTTCCGGTGATTTTACAAAAATTGACTGGAGTACCAATGATAAATTCCTCGAAGTGGAAATGGATTCCAGCGGTGGAAGTTCTTATACTGTCATGGGTACTTCACAATTGGTCTCTGTTCCTTATGCACTCTATGCAGACAAGGCAGGAAATGCAAAAACCTATAATGCCGGTTCGGGTATTTCCATCAGTAATGATAGCATTATCAATACTTCGAAAGATCAGAAAGTAAGTTTAACCGGAACAGGCGGAACAAGTATTTCAGGTACCTACCCGAGTTTTACGATCAAATCCACAGTATATAATCCCGGAAAAGGAATCAGCATCAGCAATGATTCCATTATCAATACAGCACCGGATCAGAAAGTGACTATTGCCGGTGGCGGCGCATCTGCTATTACTGGTTCTTATCCGAATTTCACAGTTTCTTCTTCTGATTCGACTATGTGGAAAAGAAACGGATCAAGTAATATTTATTATAGCGGAGGAAATGTTGGGATTGGAAAAAATAATCCCGTAAATAAACTTGATGTGAAAGGTCCTATTAATGGAGATTCAATAATGATTGGAGGACTTACTGAAATAAGTAGAAAAGGCACGAACAATTTATTTATTGGAGTTATGGCGGGAAGGTTAAATACAGCATCTCAAAATCAGTTTATTGGTGATAGTGCAGGGTTCAATAATACAACTGGAAATCAAAGTACTGTTCTTGGATATAAGGCACTTTATTCAAATACATCAGGCTGGTTTAATGTAGCCAACGGTTATCATTCTCTGTATTCCAACACTACAGGTTATAATAACGTTGCTGTGGGTTGGAGTAGTTTATCAAATAATTCAACAGGAAATACCAATACCGCTGTTGGTGTCTATGCATTAACAAGTACAATTGGTAGTGGTAATACTGCGATTGGTGGATTTGCTTTGATAAGAAGCACCACCGGTATTTATAATACAGCCAGTGGAGTAAATGCTTTGAGTAATAACAAGACAGGAAATTACAATACTGCAGATGGAAATGATGCGATGCTTTATAATAAGTCCGGAAATAGAAATACATCTGTTGGAAATGAAGCACTAAATTCCAACACTTCAGGTGAGCACAACGTAGCTATGGGAAATCAGTCAGGTACAGGTAATACAACGGGAAGTGGCAATACTTTGATTGGTGACAGTTCAAACGTAGGTAGCAATAATCTTTCAAATGCAACAGCCTTAGGTTATGGGGCTACGGTTTCTCAAAGTAATAGTCTTGTCTTGGGAAATGGCGCAAATGTAGGTATAGGAATCACTGGACCTCAAGTTCCCTTAGATGTAACAGGCATGGCTATATTCAGACCTGCCAAAGCAACTTTTCCGAGTAGCGGAGGAAGCTATGTACGTATTGGTTATGATACTACTAATAGTTGGGGATATCTTGCCTCTGACAACACATCGGCGGGATATAGAAACTTGAGAATTGATGCTAATCCGTTGCAATTGAATCCCGGATCCAAGGGCAATGTTTTAATTGCTAATGGAGGTGGATATGTGGGTATAGGAACTACTACGCCCGGTTCACCACTAACCCTTGAGGCAGGTTCAAAATTCGCTCCGTTTACCATTAATAAAACGGGGGGTGCAAGTAATGATATGATTGCATTCAATGTCAAAGGAAATGCCATTGCTACATTTGGTGCACGGTCCGGTGGCGAAATATTCTTCTACCACGTTAAAACATCGTCATTCAATTTCTTTATGGATAGCCTTGGTAATGTAGGCATTGGTGCATATACTCCAACAAGGCAGGTATTCAAAGAAAAATTCACAGTCAACGGAAGGGTGGAATCGACCAATGGTGGATTTAAATTCCCGGATGGAACGGTGCAAACAACTGCTGCCAGGGATTCATCCCAATGGATAACGAGTGGTAGCAATATTTATTACAATGGCGGTAATATAGGAATCGGCACTTCATCTCCAAGTTCGAAGGTTCATATTAAAACTTCAAGCAGTTCCGGTTTGGATCTTACCAATGAAAACACATCAGGCTATGCAGAATTCCTTGCAAGGGGAACAATATCCGGGGCTACCGTAGATGCAGTTCTATTTGCAGAAACAAAACAAGCAGGTGTCGGAACCAACACTAAACATCCTTTCTACGTAAGAACCAACAATCTTACAAGAATGTGGTTTGATACCGCAGGAAATGTAGGAATTGGCACCACCTCCCCATCAACAAAACTAGAAGTCAAGGATGGATATGTACGCATTAATCAAACAGATGGCGCACAAGCCTCTTTAATTTTAAATGGTTCTTACAGCACCAATAGAGCTAGCCGTATCGATTTCTTATTTAAGGATTCAACTACAAGCCGCTGGTCACTTATTAAAGATTATACTCAAAATGGTACTGATAGATTTGATTTTGAATTTGGTGGAGCAAGGAAAGTCACCATTGCGGGAACAACTGGTAATGTAGGAATAGGCACTGCTAATCCAAGTCAAAAACTTTCCGTTTCCGGGAATATTTGCTATACCGGTTCCATAGGTTCCTGCTCGGATAGAAGATATAAAACAAATATCCTCAGTATGGGAAACATGCTTACTAATGTGATGGCACTGGCACCGGTAACTTATAACTGGAAAGTAAAGGAATTCCCTGATAAAAATTTCAATGATAAAAAACAACTTGGTTTCATTGCACAGGATATAGAAAAAATATTCCCTGAATTAGTGCTTACAGATAATGACGGTTATAAATCTGTCGATTACGTTAAGATCACTCCTATTCTTGTAAAGGCGGTGCAGGAGCAGCAAAGCGAAATTGAAGCATTGAAAAAACAAAATGAACTGATCCTTGCAAAACTGAATTCTCTTGAATCAGGACGCAACAAAGCTTCAGCATCTATAAAATAGGAATAATATGCAAATGTGCTGATATGCTAATTTGCAAATGAAACTCAATAATTGAAAATAGAGCAATGCCATTCTGAAAAGGGTGGCATTTTTTGTTTATAGAAAATAGTATAGGGTTAAAACCTTATGCTTGCAAATAAAGTCAACTGCAATGGATGGGCTCAAAGTTGATCGTTTAGCAAAATTTGGATTTATTTCTTATATTTGTAATTAGTATATGCAATTCTCTAAAGATATTACACGCAAAATCAAAGCAACTGTCATGGCTGCCGATAGTAATGCACAGGTTATTTTGTATGGCTCACAAGCCAGAGGAACCGCTATGCCTGAATCAGATTGGGATATCCTTATTTTGGTCAATAGACCAAAAATCACAGTTGAGGATGAGCGTTTTTTCAGGCATCTTCTCTTTGACGTAGAACTCGAAACGGAACAATCTATTTCTACCTATGTTTATTCAGTAAATGACTGGAATTCAAGAATGTCCGTTACTCCCTTATATTCCAATATCCTGAAAGAAGGAATACGTTTATGAAGAGCAATAAATTGGTTTGTGTTTGCGTTGGATAAAAAATAATAACATGAAGAAGATCCCACTTTCGCTGCTATTTTCACTCTTTACAATTTGCCTTGCTTTCGGACAAACCACAAATGGCAATCCGGATTTAATAAAGGGCAATATTGTTGTTCCTGATTTCAGGTTTACACTCGCTACTTATTCAAAGCTTACAGCATATAATAATCAGGGGACAATTCACTGGGATAATTCCGTTACATGCAATACAAGGTTTTATTTTATACCGGAGGTAAAATCTAAAGTCGTTATTTATAAAAACAATGAGAGTTCTGATATCGTCAAAGAATTGGAAAGGCGAAATTTGGTGAATTACAACAGGACTAAGGATTTGCTTCCATAAACTTAATCCATAGTCCGCCCGGATGAACTCCGTTCGGACGGGGATTCCCACTTTTGTAGCTAAATCATTGCAATAAAAAGTACGACCCCTATAGGGTCGTTTTGAGGAGGTTTACGAACGTTTAGTATAAAGGTTTGATGCCTACAGCATTACTAAATTCGTATCAGCATATTCACACATTAGCAAATTATTCCCTGAGCTCACTTCGATATTCATTATTCAATATTTATTTAAGGGATTGAGGCAATACACTAATCGGGGAATACCCTTCCCCTTCCCTTTGGAAATATTCGTGCTTGATTCCATTTGTCAGCCACAGGTATTTGGATTTGAAACTTGCATTATAAATCCCGATCTGGAACACTGTTTTATGGTCTATGGCTATATGAGGAGCCTTGCATTCTACGAGTAATAAAGGATTCATATCGGCATCCCAGACAAGGATATCGCAGCGTTTTTGAAGTTCGGAATACTTTCTTCCCGTCTCTACTTTGATGTGTACGGAACTGATATTTCGCTCTGTCAGCAGGAAATTAATGACATGCTGGCGCACCCATTCCTCCGGTTGCAAAACCACATACTTTTTACGAAGTACATCATAAATGTATAGCTTCCCGTCTTTTTGCTTTATTTTGCAGTCAAATACGGGGAGTTCAAGCTTTAGCATAAATCCCTGATTCTGATACAAAGGTACATTTTTACATGCAAGCCGACTACTTAAAACTCATAGCATCCCTGAAGGCAAAGAAATTTGCCCCCCTGTATTTTCTGCACGGGGAGGAAAATTTCTTTATAGATGATATTGCCCAATACATTGAAGAAAATGCCCTGAGTGAGGGCGAAAAGGGCTTTAACCAGCAGATTCTGTATGGGAAAGACGTCGATGCTGCCACGATCAGGAATGCGGCTATGCGTTATCCCCTGATGAGCCAGTATCAGGTACTGATCGTAAAGGAGGCGCACCTGATCAAGAAATGGGACGATCTGGAGGCTTATTTTGAGAAGCCCGTAGAAAGTACCATCCTGGTAATTTGCCATAAATTCGGCAAGCTGGATAAACGCATAAAGGCATATAAGGCACTTGAGAAGGGTTCGGGTGTTTTATTCGAATCCAAAAAACTGGAAGAGAAAAAAGTCCCTGAATGGATACACCAATATCTGGAGGTCCGCAACAGGCAAATTAAAGCCCAGGCGGCAGATACACTCACAGAATATCTGGGTAATGATCTTGAGAAAATCGCCAATGCGCTGGATAAGATCATCACTACTGCCAGTGCAGAAAAACCTATAGACGAAAAGGACATTGAGCAGAACGTAGGCATCAGCCGTGAGTATAATGTATTTGAATTGCAAAAGGCTCTTATCAGCAAGGATATGCCTGCTCTGAGTAAGATCATTCATTATATGAGTACGCATACCAAGGAAAATCCTTTTCCTATGATGATCGGCTATTTTTACGGATTCTTTTCCAAGGTAGCTGCAGTGCAAATAAAGCATTGTACTGCAAAAGACCTCGGCATCAATGACTGGTTTTTCAAGGATTATCTGAAGGCATCCGCCGCATTTCCCGGCAAGGCGAAATATATTATGACAATGCTGCAGGAATATGATCTTCGTTTTAAAGGTGTAAATGATACCGGCACCGCAGAAGGCGACCTGATGAAGGAATTACTTTACAAGATTATTTATTCGTAATACCTCACCCCGCTTCCGCGCGCCTGCCTGCGCTAGGAGGCCCTCTCCTTTAAGAGAGGGCTGAACAATAACTTTTGTTTTATTTTTTTAATCCCGCAACGCGGGATATTCCCCC
>CAILMK010000073.1 GCA_903835275.1 uncultured bacterium
CGCAAAAAAGGAAAACTCCCTGTTCCGAAGGAAGTGATTGCCCGTGCGGCACAGCTTGCCGCGTGGTACTCCAAAGGGAAAAACGCCTCATTGCTGCCTGTGATCTATACCCTGCGCAAATTCGTCCGCAAACCCAAGGGAGCAGCCCCCGGCGCCGTCGTCTGCGATAGGGAAGAAGTGATTATGGTGGAACCGAAGGAACTCAGTAGTAAGGAATAAGTAGTCAGAGGTAGAATACAGGAAACAGAATACAGAAAACAGAAAACAGAAAACAGAATCAAGAATCAAGGAGCAAGGAGCAAGAATGTAATTTGAGTTGTGATGCCGTAGGCATCACACGTTTATAGCAAAACAATTTTAGCCCGAAGGGCATTCCCCCTTTGACAGGGGGTTAGGGGGATGACGAATTAATGTGCTAATGTGCCAATTAGATAATGTGATAATGAAAACAAAATTCAAAACACAAACACACACAAATCGTCCATAGATGTCATTCAGAAGGAAACTTGCCCGTATATTTGATGTACTTGGAAAAAGAGCTTTTCCAGCGGAGTCTCTCGAAGAATGGGCTGCGTTTTGGAGAGGACTTCGCGAATACGACGCAGTGTCCCTTCCACCCACAAACCCATCCGTCAGGAGACACTGCTGTGACGATAATTTGAAAAAAAATAACATATGAGAAAATGGATAATGATAATAGTTGGTATTATATTGTTAATAGTACTTGTAGCGGTAGTTTGGGAATTAATTTATTTTAAGTCCACCGCAAAGCAAGAAGTTTACATTTTACCTCAAGGATTTAAAGGCATTGTTTTAGTGGCTTATGGTCAATCGGATGGATTAGATGATATAATAGAAGATGGAAAATTAATTTATAAAATACCACAAAGTGGTGTATTAAAACTGAAACGAAAAGAAGCAACAACTATTACTCAAACTTGGTATTACTTTGAAGATGAGCAAGGGTTAAGAACGGAACTTTCTCATTGTTTTTCACCTTGTGAAGAAATGAAGAATAATCCCGATAAAATTTTTGCTTACAAAGAAACTAATGGGGGTTTTGAAAACGATGGAATACAGTTAGAAATGACTACCTTTTTAGTTAGCACTTTTCACGATACCGATAGCCTTAACATAGCAGATGAAAAATTTAATCCAATAGAGTTGCTTAAAAATAATAGATAAGTCATGTAGTTTTTTTTCTTTCGGGTTTTCTCCCGCGTCAGCCGCGTGAGGGATCCCGAATAGTCGGGACAGGTACCGCGGAAAGCCCACAGCAGCGCAGGGTTTTCGTGCGTTGGCAACATGCGAGGACTTGCAGCGTATAGCCCGACCTGAAGGGGCACGCCCAAGGAAATATTGAATAATAAATAATAAAGTGGAGCTCCTGATGCAGGCGGCATCACAGTTTTGTAGCAAACACGAACGAATCCTTGAGTTACTCCCCTCTCCTTGGGTGAAGGGATGGGGGTGAGGTCAGAATGTAAGCAAAACAACGCAGCATCCCTTCAACCCACAAACCCGCCCTTCAGGAGACACTGCAATGACGGTAAAGAATATTTGTTACTTATCATCCTACCCATGTTTACCTTTTATCTTTGGCACTGGCAAGGTTCCTACTGAATGACAACTCTTTATTTTCATAGTTAAGAAGATGATTATGGCTATGTCAATCTTTCCACTTTGCCACCTTGCAACTTTCCAACCAATATTCCGTAAATTTGCCCCATAAATTCAATAATTATGCACACAGATAAAGATACTTTTCGCTATGTAAATGCGGAGGAGGCGATGGAGCTGGAAAATACGTACGGAGCGCATAATTATGCGCCGCTTCCGGTGGTGATTGCGCGTGGCGAAGGCGTTTTTGTCTGGGATACTGAGGGTAAGAGATACTATGATTTCCTGGCGGCGTACAGCGCGCTGAATCACGGGCATTGTCACCCGCGTTTGGTAGAGGCATTGCGTGAACAGGCAGGAATACTGACCCTTACTTCACGTGCGTTTTACAATAATTTGTTGGGACAGTGCGAAGAGGTGCTTACGAAGCTTTTCGGCTATGATAAGGCACTGATGATGAATAGCGGCGCGGAAGCGGTGGAAACTGCGCTGAAACTGGCGCGCAGATGGGGATATGCAGTGAAAGGCATCCAGGATAGCCATGCGGTGATCGTGGTGGCGGCGAATAATTTCCACGGGCGCACCACAGGGATCATTTCTTTTTCCACGGATAAAAGTGCGCGTGATGGTTTCGGCCCCTATATGAATGGATATTTTACGGTTCCCTTTAATGACCTTGAATCATTGGAGGAGGCATTTCAAAACCAACATGTATGTGCGTATCTTTTCGAGCCTGTACAGGGCGAAGCAGGCGTTATTATTCCAGATGATGGATACATAAAAGGCGTACGTGATTTGTGTACGAAATATAATGTCCTGATGATTGCCGATGAAATACAAACGGGCATGGGCAGAACGGGGAAATTGCTTTGTGTGGATCACGAAAATGTGCATCCGGATATGATCATTCTTGGCAAGGCACTCGGCGGCGGAATGCTTCCGGTGTCAGTTGTGCTTTGCAACGATGAAATCATGCTGAATATAAAACCGGGCGAACATGGATCCACTTTCGGTGGGAATCCGCTGGCGGCACGCGTTACGATGGAAGCGATACAGACATTGCTGGATGAAAAATTAGTGGAGAATTCAAATACATTTGGCATACGCTTTCGCGAACGCATGAGCGCAATAAAACATCCCCTTATCCGCGAAGTACGCGGCAAGGGTTTATTCAATGCCATACGGTTGAATCCATCGGAGGTCACTGGCTATGACGTCTGCGTACGACTGAAAAATAACGGACTTCTTGCCAAGCAAACACACGGCAACGTTATCCGCTTTGCACCGCCTCTCATCATCACCGCAGAGCAACTGGAAGAATGTTGTGATATTATTGAGAAAACGTTTTCTGAAATTCTAATATCGAATATCTAATATCTAAAAAAGCTCACAAAATAAAAAAAACAAAGACCAAATGTCAATAACCAATCGTCCATAGATGTCATTCAGCAGGAAACTTGCCCGTATATTTGATGCACTTGGGAGAAGGTCTTTCCCGGCGGGGTCTCTTGGAACGTTGGGCTGCGTTTTAGAAGGACTTCGCGTTTATGACTCAGCGTCCCTTACACACGCAATCCTACCCTTCAGGAGACACTGCTGTAACGTGGATAATCATTTCAATGAATATCTTCGAGCGGACGCTCGAAGGAGCGAGGCAAAGAATTTAACCAATTACTAAACCATGAAATTAATCGAAGCAATTAGAATTTACAGGGAAACCATCAATAGCAGAAGTGCAGATTACCAGCGTGAATATACCGATGAAAATGGAAATATCTGCTACCGCGATCTTCTGATCTATCCGACCAATCCGGATGCAACGGCAAATTTCAAAAAAGCCTATATCATGCATCATAAAAATCCTGATTATCTCTCCATGGTGGATCTGTATAAATCCCACGATCTCGAACTGGCGTATTTTATTTTCAATTCGTCCAAACCGGATGAGGTGGAAATGGAAATCAGTAGTAAGGAATAAGTTGTAAGTAGTAAGAATGAAATAATGCCGGAAGCATCACAATTTTGTAGAATCGGAGTTAGAGCCTCATATCCACTCCACATGCAAATATTCACTCATCCATTGAGTTTTTATAAGGGAAATACCCCACGGCAATGTTTGTAAAAGTATATCAAAAGCTTTTCGGTCAATTTTCAATTTCCAACCCTCCGGAATTTTATTTAGAATACCGCGCCTCATAAGAAAAGATCCACGCAAACCATCTACGGAAGTATTGCCCAGTTTTTCCCACTGGCGGATTATAGTTTGAAGAAGTTCATTGGTCAATTCAATATCGGCATCTGTAAAAATGGGCGCATCAGCAATAAGTTCATCGATGGCAAGTCCGCACAAAATTTTATTCAGTGTATAGTCAGTTTTACCGTCCGGTATTTTTCCGTCAGTTAGATATTGCAATAAAAAAACGGCCTTCACAGCAGCTTCCTTGCTGATAAATTTTCCTTCAGTCATTATCCCTGCCCTGGAAAAATACATGGCAAGGAATGGCCATGCGAGCACCATTCCTGCATTATTAATATGAGTATTTTTGTTTTCGGCCATTTGTTTTTCCTGCTTTAAAATCTCCGCAAATATGCGGTTAATTTTTAGTAATGACGAATTTTCTTGTCACAGCGAGGTCTTTCGAAGCACTGGAGAGTGTTTGGGATGACTCCGCGTGTTTTACGCAGCGTCCCGCCCGCCCGCCATCCTTGCCCTTTAGGAGACACTGCTATAACGCGAATATATGAATTTTTGAGTAGGATAGGGTTTCAACCCTATCCTGAATTTAATAAGCAATTATTCCGTAAATTTGCGTCAATAATTACTAAATATATTCGTTGCAAATTGACAATATCAATGAAAACTTTAATTTTAACATTTGTTTGCATTCTCACTTTCGGTACTATTTTACAAGCAAAAACTTTCCCGAAATTAAGTGATGTCCTCAGGCATCCCATGGTTATTCCCGCGGGCGACGGGATGAATAAAACCACGCACAAGGCTCCTGTGAAAATGATCCGGTTTGACCAGGCAAGTTCTATCGCCACAATCCAGGATACTTCGGAATTGGTTATTATTAATTATAACGGTACTGTTCCCACAACCGGATACGGTTATCTTTTCAGTTCTGGGCTTAGGGAAAGTAGCTTTCGGGTAGTATATAGCAATTTTGTAAAGGTAGATGATTCAAAAACGGACCATATTTCAGATGCCCTTATAGGCGATGCATCGGGGATGTGTGGCGCTCTGGCTGATAGCATACAAAACCTTATTCTGCCGGACGTATATTCACTTGGAGTGGAATATACTTTTAAAAGCAATAAGTATTATGAACCACAGAAGGCCGTTTACCAGCAACTCTCTTCGGGGAATTGGGAAGACCTGGCGGAATATGATATTTATAACAGCACCGGAACGCAGGAAG
>CAILMK010000074.1 GCA_903835275.1 uncultured bacterium
ACGCAAGAAATTGCTTGTGTAGATAACTTGAACAATGATTAAATATCCCTGTGCTGTTGTTTCTGCATTTTATAATATCGACAATAATTTATGCAACATATTAGTCTTTTAGTTTTAATCATTAACATAGTAGGTCTTGTGCTTGGATTTTTAGGAGCAGCTTTTCTTTATTATTATACGATTGAACCCGATACAGTAGTTCACATATTCAATCTTTCAGAACAATCAGATTTGTATTCCAAAAGGGATAAAAAAAAGCGTAAACAAAAAACGGGATTTCTTCTAATTGTATTTGCATTTTTACTTCAATTGTTTGGAGTAATTCTTGGAGGTTTATTTAATTGACTATAGTCTGTCCCTCGCTGGCGCAAGCACTTACTTGCGCCAAAGATAATTTCAAATCCAATGCACCTCCTCACCCACACCCTCCCCAATAAAAAGATCGCTGAAGTGCTTTCCGATGAAGTGATCATTGGAACAGTAGGAGATGGGCTGGATCTTTTGATGGATCTATACTATCAGGAATTCGATAAGATCATACTGTATGAAACGCATATCACGCCGGAGTTTTTTGATTTGAGTTCGGGAATGGCAGGGGAGATCCTGCAGAAGTTTTCTAACTACCGGATGCAGCTTGCCATTATTGGCGATTTCGAAAAATATACCAACAAAAGCTTCCGCGATTTTTTAATGGAAAGCAATAAGGGTGGGCAGATTATGTTTGTTGCTGATATTGCTGCAGCGTTAGTGTAGGGTCACGATATATCGTGACCGCACGCGGCGAAATAACCAAACCAAATAAAAAGGTCATGACATGTCATGACCCTACAAGGTCCAACTGTTTTCCAGTTTAAATCAGTCCAATCAGTGTGCCATGAGTTTCTACAAAACCTTCAGTGGATCACCGAATTCATCCGTTTTGTAAGGATGATAAATTTCATTCAGTCCGGGATTCAAGCGGAATTTAAAAATGCCTTTTGTTCTTTCAATAACACCTGCTTTGCGCAGGACATGAAAAATTTTCTTAAAAGTTGTATTTGGATAAGCTTCTGTTATTGCTGTGCAAATATTTTGTTTGCCATAGGGTTCTTTCAGTCTTTTTAAAATTCTGATAACCGCTATATACGAATATGCGGCATAGTTTATCACCGGATTCTGAATATTGAAGTTTTTCTCACGAGCCAGAGCATGTTGTATGCGTACCTGCTCAACGGGGTCACCCTCGATGAGTTTTATGATTTTGTTTACTTTATCAATATTTATATCCTCGGTGCTGGCAAGAGTCTTGTTCCGGAAATAGATCATGTTATTCTCATTCACCAAACGCTTGAATTTCTCGGAATATTTATAGAGAAACTTGTATTTTTTCCGTACAGTTCCCTCATACTTTTCCCCATATTCAAAAAGCTTGTATAATCCAAACATCAAGAGTAAAAAAGCCGTAAGTCCGACCGCTACATATATCATTCCTGTTTTATTTTTAGTCCTCATAAGACAACATTGTGACAGACATAAAGAGTTCAGTATAAATTTGCAAGAATTTGTTTTTTATTTACACTTTAACGGGGAAAACCACGTGGGTTTCCTGGTCGCAGAGTATAAACCCACGAGGTTTGGTCGCGGCATTAGATTTTCTAAATTATTTTATCACGGCATATAAATTTGGCAAATCAGTCTAATCCGTGTAATCAGTATGCCATGAGTTCCCTGCGAGCGGACGCTCGCGAAAGCGTTAGTTGGGCAACCCGTTAAAATAATCATCCCCATCCCATCGTTTAGAAAATAACTAAACATAAAATCATTATGAGATATTTTGCAGGAATAGTATTGCTGTTTTTGATTTGCTGTGGCTTCATGCCGCAAAAAGACAAGGGGGGAGTCAATATTCACGGGACACCGATAAGCAAAGTGGAGTTAAGCACGAATTATATCCTTCGCGCCGACCTGGATAATTTTGTCTATGACGGATTGCGTTTCACCGTTACGAAATTCAATTACACCTTCGTCTATGGAGATCACAACAAACAGCTTCTTGATGAATCTGTGAGCGGCAATATGCTGCCAAACAAATTACGTACATTGATCAAAGATAGCCGCCCGGGAAACGTTTTGCTGTTTTATGACATGATCGTAAAAGGCCCAACCGGCGATATCAAAGTGGCGCAGGGACCCGTGTTTACGGTGCAATAATTACAAAAGTCCAGTGTCAACAGACCACGCATAATTGAAATGTTATAGCTGAAAAATAATCAGTGTAATCTGCGTAATCAGTGTGTAATGAGTTAAAGTCCCTATCCATGTGGAGAGGTTCGCCACGGCTAATAGTGAGAGGTGTTTTGCTGCGATCTTTAACTCGCGCAATCATCTAAAACACAAGATCACTCCCGCCATTTTGTGTTAAATAAAATATGTTATATATTTGTATTAAATTGTTGGTAAAACGAACTTAATTGATTAATTTAATTAAAGTTGGATCGAGGTCGATTGGCGGAAGGGCTCGACCCGTTAACTGGCGTCCCATTGTTATGGCTGGCGTTTTTATCGAAACAATAATTCATTCCCGCTGTTTTATATTAAATAAATTATGTTATTTAAATGTGTTAAATATTGTGTAAACTGTTTGTTTTTATTTGTTTTGAAAAACAATTTTATTGCCTCTCCACCTGGCAGGGAGAAATTACTTTGAAGTAAAATTCGTCATCTTTGAAGACATCTCCACTTTGCTGTACAAAAAGGGAAAGTACATTTTTGATAAGATCGTATTCCATGGTGCGCATGGATACAGTGGGAATTTCCTCATAGGCTGCCTTGCGCACTCCCTTGATCTTGTCAAAGCATTTTAATAATGCCGGAGGATTCAGGTAATAATCTGATTCCAGGCGTATCCAGTATTTTCCTGCTTTGGGACCGTTTCCCGGTTCAAACATATCAATGGTTTTCCTGGCGAGTTTGTATTTATCAAGCAATGCATCAAAATACGCATTGCCTGTTTTCTTGGCCCTACCGTTTGCGAAATTCTGTATCCATGGAACGGTTTTATCCACCTCTATATAGACGGTGTACATATCATCGTAAGTGTTTACATGGACATCGCTTTTAAAAGGCACCGGGTCCAGTCTATACGCACTGGAAAGAATGAGCAGATATTTATTTACCAGCGAACGAGGCACCAGAATACTATCCTTGTACTGTCCGGAGGTATCCGCTTTCATTTCCTTCAAACCCATTACCTCCGCATCATAATGATTATGCTCTTTTATAAAGGGATCTATGGTGCAATCCTGGGCGCGGGAGGAATAGGAGATAAGGAGAAGGAAGGAGAGGAGGAGGGGTTTTTTCATTTGCAGGAAAGTCGATAGGAATTATTTAACCTTAAGTGCCACTTTATTTTTCTCGCTATTGTCCATTTTTTTTCTTTTTAATTTCCTCTCAGCAATATACGCCGAAATAGCTTTCGCTTCTTCCTTTGTTAAGGGTTCTTCGCCTCCTATAAAATCTACATCAAGTTCTGTCCTTTTGCTTTTCATATTATTAATCTTTAAAATATCTATCTATAAGTTTTAATGCATCTTTTGTTTCAATAATCATAAGGCGATTGCCAAAATGAACGGCACCAAGAGTTTCAATATAATGGTTAATTAATTTTGTCTTTGAAACAAATGAAACGACACCTTGGTTTCCACGTTGGAATGAAAGTTTACATGCAAAAGCAACAAGATTTCCAGGGACACCCAAATATACTTTGTCTTTTCCTTTGTTGAAAGGAGCACTCTCAATCAAATGTATAAAAACATGGTCATGTTTAATTTCAAGACTAAGCAAACCCTGGACAATATTGGAATTATTGGTTATAGTAAGTTTATAAACATCTCTTTCAGGTTGTTTTAGCTCGTGAATCCAATCAAATTGCCATTTGTTTCTATTATTTATTGATTTGATGTCCTGGATAGAAACAATTGTAACATCAGTTGAAAAAGTATCACCGGATTGAAGATTTTCAATTGAATTGGTCAGCTTGTCAATTTCAAAGTCCGAATAGACGGATTTGTGCTTTTTCATACCGCTAAATTACAAATAATTGCCAGCAATAGCAATACTTTTTCTAAACATTTCCCTAATACATGTTTGAATAAAAGTACTGTCCAATAAGAGACCGATATTATTAAACCACACCAGTTATGCTGTGTTAAACTGGCGAGCAAGCACTCGTCATCCTAGTTAACTAACAAGATCCTTTCAGGATGATTGTAAACCTATTTAATTAATTGTTATTGAGTGATTTGCAATGCTATATATCAGATTGCATACGGGAATACATACACTACAAATTGCACGGAATCGAAATTTTCACACTATTAGGATTCCTTCCGTATTGGCAAACTTCCCTCTAAAATACTGAAATAGGAGGACTATTTAAAACCCTCTTAAATCCAGCAAAAGCTATTTTA
>CAILMK010000075.1 GCA_903835275.1 uncultured bacterium
AATAACTTTTTCTATGGTGGCAAATTTTTTATCTGAGCCAAGGGCGGCAATTGCTTTACCATGATCGGCATCAGGCAATGCCTTTAAATTCCATTGCGATGTGTTAATGGTCTTTTCATAAAAGCTCATTACTTTTCCTGCAAAGGAAATATTGATCTTCACTTCGGAACCGTAGATATTTATTCCGTTCCAGGTTTGCACATAATCAAAGTGATTCCCGATGGGACTCGTGTTTTGAAAAATTTGTTTTATATCGCTCTTATTACTGAGGTTGGGGACATGCTTCTTTATATATGAAGCGATGAACTGCTGCGCACCCTCACCGCTTGCATCCGGACCCAGAAGATTTCTATACGGAAGTGAATTGATGAACTGGTCCTTCCATGCTTTTTGTGCAAAAACATTCAGGCTGGTCAGGCAGATAAGAACGAAAAGCAGTATTGATCTTTTCATGGCATTAGGAGTTTTTTTTCAGGCAAAGCATTCAGCTTCATAACAAAGTTAGTAATATTTTCCCGTGAAACCATGACTGTAAAGGTGCATTTCTCAGAAAATTCTTCTTTAACATCGCTGATCCCTTCTTTACGCAGCAAATAACGCGCCTTTTCTACATGGGCAAGGGGTACCTCAAATACAACAGGCTCTTTTTCAAAGTCCTCTATGATAGATGATGCTTCCAGAACCAGTTGAGCCGCTTCTTTATAAGCTGACATCAGGCCGCCCACACCCAGTTTTATGCCTCCAAAATAGCGAACTACAATCACTACTATATTGGTCAGTTCAAAGCTTTTGATCTGCCCAAGGATGGGTTGCCCGGCTGTATTGGCAGGTTCTCCGGCATCGTGTGCCTTCCAAATATCCTTCTTTTCCCCAAGTCGGAATGCATAACAAATATGCCTCGCGGTTGGGTGTAGTTTCTTCACTTCCTCCAGCAGCGCTTTCAATTCAGCCTCGTTCCTCATCGGAAAAGAGTAGGCAAGGAACTTGCTCTTCTTTTCTGTAAATTCAGCTTCCGCAGCTGCGGCAATGGTCAGGAACATGGTTCAGCAGGAAAATTAATCAACAGATAATATTCATCTGTGGCAAAGATACTCAAACAGGGGAATACTCAATTATATTGACTGATAATGTTATACGAATAAGTCCGTTCCGGCAAGTTTAGGATTGGCAAGGAAATTATATAATTTATTTCAAAAGTTATGTAACACTTGAAATGAAAAAAAATATAATTTTGCTTTCCATGAATCACTTAAATAAAATTCATTAATTATGAAGAAATTAATCTTATTACCTGTCATTTTTATGGCAGCAATGCTTTTTTGCAACACATCTAATGCCCAGTTGCATGTAAATGTAAATATCGGTGCACAGCCAATATGGGGTCCGGTGGGTTATGACCGCGCCGATTACTATTACTTCCCTGATATTGATATGTATTACGACATTGATCGTCGCCAATACATTTATTTCGAACATGGAAGATGGGATGTCAGCGATGGGGTTTTACCTGCCCGTTATCATGATTTCGACCTGTACCACAGCTACAAAGTGGTCCTCAACGAACCAAAGCCATGGATGCACAATGATGTTTACAGAACAAAATATGCGGGCTACAGAGGGCATCACGACCAGGCAGTTATCCGCGATAGCCATGAGCATAAATATTGGGAAAACAAGGAACATCCTGAGCACGCAAAATGGAAAGGCCGTGAAGAACACAAGGAAGAACGCAAAGACGATCACGGAAGAAGGTAAAGAATATTTCGCCAGAGCGAGATGAATTAAAATTGAAAAGGTCACGAGATTTCGTGGCCTTTTTTAGTTTCTGCATTTTGGTCTCTCCTGAGAGTGTCCACTCGCAGAATAATGAATTTAGTAATATTTCTTGTTTGCGCAAAGCCCGATTTTTATTCCCAGTTTAATAGTAGGGAATAATTCTCTGACTGGGACATGTATTGGAGAAGGATAAATTTGCTTATAATCATTAGCCGGATCGAATTCATACAGAATTTCTTCCCCATAACGATAGCGAAGTCCAATTCCCCAATAACAATCCATAGTAATAATGTTGAACAGGTGTATTTCTTTTCCAACATTCACTGCAATTTCTGCAACATTTAATTCCTGGCTTTGAACATACCCATCCGGAGCATCTAACCAAATATATGAAACCGCCACCCATTGAGGTGAATAATGGACATATTTATACATTAAAATAGGCTCTAAATAAGCTTCCTCGGAATTGGAATTCGTAGGCATATAATATTTAATTCCGAATCTGAATACACAACCATTATTTCTATCCAAATCATTGGTTATTGGTTTTGTGCTATAAATGCTTCCTCCCATAACTTCAATTCCTATTTTTTCTGAAAAACGATGTTCATACGAAACAGATAGTTCATCAACAATGGCTTGAAGTGGATTGAACCTGATCTTATCCCTGATGTAAAAATTTTTATGCAGGGAATCCTGCGCCTTTAGCATTGGCAGCGACGCACATAATAAAAACAGGATTAGTTGGACTCGCTTCACGGTTTTTGTTTGTGTTGTTTTATTTATAGACGATTGCGGGAAAGAATGGTTAGTTAAGCATAGGGGTTTCAACCCTACGCTGAATTTTACTACTTACTACTTACTACTTATTCCTTACTACTTATTCCTTCATCCCAAAATGCTCCAACGCCTCTGCAACAACAAATATACTTCCTGCAACGAGGAGAATGTCATTTTGCCCTTGTGCTGATTGTGCAGCAGCGCAGGCTTCCGCAATAGTAGGGTAGGAGCTTCCTTTCAATCCTTTTTGCCTGGCAAGTTCGTAGAGTGTTTCATACTCTAGCGCTCGCGGAAGTTGAGGTTGTGAAAAATAAAAAATTGCATCCTTGGGAAGTAATGAAAGCGCTTTTTCAACGTCCTTGTCCTTCACCATTCCGTAAACGAAATGCAGTTTATCATGCGGAATGGAATTGATCTGATCAAATACTGCGCGAAGCCCTGCTTCATTGTGTGCCACATCGCAAATAATGAGCGGCGATTCCGAAATTACTTCCCATCTTCCCAGCAATCCTGTCTGTTTTTTTACGTCTTTGATTCCCTCTATGGTTTGCTCCGCGGAAATATTTATTCCCTGTGTTTTCAATACATCCACAGAGCTAAGAATGGTCGCGATATTTTCCAGTTGATAGTTCCCGGCAAGGGGCGATACAATATTTACCTGCCCTGATTCGTTTATCTTACTATACACAATATTTAAAAGTCCGTGTTGGTAAGAATGTTCAATGGGAGTGTAGGTTTTTTCAGCGAAAATAAGCGGGCTATGATTTTCGGCGGCCTTTTGTATAAATACGTTTTCGGTCTCAGGTCGGGTTTGCCCTATAACAACGGGTATGCCCGGCTTGATGATACCGGCTTTTTCCCCGGCTATTTCCGCGAGTGTATTCCCCAGCAAATACTGGTGGTCGTATGATATATTGGTAATGATGGATAGCAGCGGGGTAATGACATTGGTTGAATCCAGCCTGCCGCCGAGTCCGGTTTCTATGACTGCGATATCCACCTTTTCATTGCGGAAATGATCGAAGGCTAGCGCGACGGTCATCTCGAAAAAAGAAGGTTCTATGCGTTCGATGAGATCCCGGTGATTCGCGACGAAATGGACGACATTTTCCTTTGGGATCTCCAGGCCGTTTACGCGGATGCGCTCCCTGAAATCCAGCAGGTGCGGTGAGGTATACAAACCCGTTTTATAACCCGCCGTTTGCAGGATGGATGCCATAATATGGCTCGTGGAACCCTTGCCGTTGGTCCCGGCAATATGGATGCTCTTGAAGCTGCGCTCGGGATTGCCCAGGGCTTCGCAAAGTGCCAGGGTGTTGTGGAGGTCGTTTTTAAGGGCCGCCGCACCTATGCGGGTGAACATGGGCAGTTTGGTATACAGGTAATCGAGTGTTTCCGCGTAAGTCATCATTTGCAAAATCAGGATGCAAAGATGCGATTGAAAACTAAAAAAATGCGTAAAATTGTACTATAATTCCGACTATGAAATACATTTTATTCTGCGTACCCGTTTTATTGCTAAGTATGTGCGGCAGGAAAAGCTCTGCTGATTTTCACGGCCTCCACTGGGGAGATCCCCGCGCCCAGGTGATCACAACCGAAGGCAAGGCTCCCGATGATTCCTCTGAAAAAAATATTTATGTATATGGCAAAACCCTTTGCGGTATACCCATGCAGCTTGGATATGTGTTTGTAGGCAACCAGCTTGCCTCTGCAATTTATATTCCGGAGGATGCTGGTGCAATGAAGGATAAGATACGAAAGGGTTATCTTTTACTTACGGATTCCCTGACCAAGGCGTACGGCCCGAGCCGGGATTCCACCTTTGAGGAAGGCACGAAATTCAAAAAAATGTGGCAGAGCAAAACTTCCAATATCAATATCATTTACTTAAAGCAGGAAACGGAAACCTTTGTATTCAGCGTAGTCAGTAAAAAACTTGAGCCACTCATTGAAATGAATTCAGAAGGCCGCGAAGATGACCTGGATACCGGTAAGGTAAAGATAGAAATGAAATAAGTTCAGAATTCAGTAGTAAGTAGTCGGAATTCAGTAGAATTGCGGATTTGATTTGCAAAATCTTCGAGATTTGGCAAATCTTTTTCACGCCTTCCAGGGCAGGAGAGCCCTGTTAATAATCGTCACGAGGCAGGAGCCTCGCGGACAGCTCAGAAAAACTCCTGGTTTGGCACAAGCATAAGCTTTCGCAAGCAAGCTCAATAAATCCGCAATCCAATCCGCCGAGGCGGACGCAATCCGAAATTGAGTTTACTTCCCTCTTCCCTGCAGCATGATCACTACAGTATAGAAAATGATCTTGAAGTCCATTGCTACGGACATGTTTTCTATGTAGAGGATATCGAACTTCATGCGTTCCACCATTTCGTCAATATTTTCGGCATAGCCGTATTTTATTTGTCCCCAGGAAGTGATGCCCGGGCGGACTTTATGCAGGTGGCGGTAATTGGGCGAAACTTTTAATATCTGGTCAATGAAATGCTGGCGTTCCGGACGCGGGCCAACAATGCTCATATCACCTATAAGTACATTCCAGAATTGCGGAAATTCATCCAGGCGATATTTGCGCAGAAATCCACCAAAGCGCGTGATACGCGGATCATCTGCGGAACTCAGACGCGGGCCTGTACTTTCCGCATCAGTGAACATACTGCGGAATTTAAAAATGGTAAAGGGTTTACCGTGTATGCCAATCCGTTCCTGGCTATAAAAAATCGGTCCTTTGGACGACATTCGCACTCCGAAGGCAAGCAGTGCATATATCGGCGAAAGCAGTACCAGCATGCTTCCTGAAAAACAAATATCAAATAAACGCTTGAAGTTTTTTTGCCATTGCGGCATGATCTCCGTGCGTACTTCCACGAGTGCAGTACCAAAGATGTAATTCATTTTCACACCACCGGTCAGCAGGTCATACATATCAGGCAATACTTTTACGATCACATCCTGTCCTTCCAGCATACTGAGTATGGAATTGATCAGGTGGTGCTCGGAGCTTTCCACCGCAAGAATCACTTCCTCAATATTTTTTTCTGCGATCAGTTGAGGAAGCATTTCATACCTGCCAAGGTAATTCAGTTTTTCACTCATTAGTGCATTGCTGCCGTTTTCAATGCTTACATATCCTGTGAATAAATATCCCTGGGAAAATTTTTGCGAAGTAAGTTCCCTGTATAAATCAATTGCCTTGGTATTACTTCCTGCAAGGATGGTATTGAAGCCTATGGTACCACGTTTTAATTTTCCTTTGATAACATTCAGATAAATGAGGCGCAGGCCGAATACAATTATGAATTGCAGTCCGAGCAATACAACAAACGTATGACGGAATGCCGCGTAAGATCCTACCACATCATCAATAAGCAATGTGAAAAATATGAATATTACACCGAGAAAAGTAATGACGAATGTTTGCGTTAATTCCTTTACCCGTGATTTGCGGAATACATCACGGTACGAACCGAAAAGCCAGAAAATACTTACCCAGAAAAGCGGTATGAGAATTATTGCAAGGTAATAATTTTTATCCGGGTGCCATAGCGGTACCTTGTATCCGTAACGCAGCGGTTCTATGGCTGCCTTTCTGTAAATATAAAATAAAGTCCAGGCAGCGGCAGAGCCAATGATGTCCAGTAAAATATATTGCAGTCTGCCTAACTTCTTATTCAAAATAAAATGGGGTGGTATTTTTATGGTTTACGGAAAATAAAGAATTTTTAAATTAGTAATGTATATATTATCCGTCTGGTCGCCGGCATTCATCCCCGCATTTATATACATGCTGAATAATGAATTGGGCGTGGTATTGGCAACAAGAGTGGTGAAATCAATATATACTTTTTTCCAAACTCCGTTGGTAGGTGGAAGTGTTACCATATCATTGGAAGTTGATTGCCCGCTCTGCGCATCTATAATGAACATCCCTACTGTAAGTGCCACATCTGTTTTGAAACTGATCTCCATCCATACCGGCTGATTAGGATTAAAGCCCCTCAGTGGCACTCGTGTAGTTCCATAGTAAATATTCCTGTCAGGATTTGTAAGTGCAGCATGCATGCAGGATTTACCAATACCCGGCGAAGTGGAATCCGTCGTATATTCAATAAAGGAGGTGTTGTTGCCGGTTAAACCTATAAAGGTAGCATTCCCGGCACGAAAGCTTTCGTTGATCCATGAAAGAGTATTTTTGTTATAAGAAAAAGTAGCTTTAAGCTTTGTTGTTTTCCCACGCTCAATCGTGTCTTTTTGTATTGCCTCCACAGCATTTAAAGTATAAAAGGGATAGGGTACCCTTGTAGCGGCAATACCATTTTGTTTTACTCCCGCAAGCATGGTGACAGTAGCCGGACCTGCATCAAGTACCGGGACCGTACAAGGTAATGGGTAGGCACCAAGTTCAGTTTCATTTACTCCCAGCCAGATATCAGTGATTCTTGATGAAGTATCAATAAAATTTGCGTCCGGCGTAACAGTTGCCTTGTCAATATGCACGTAGCTGGGCACGCCACTCAGGTCCTGGGTAGGTTTGCAGGCTTGCAGCAAGGCAAGGGAAAGCAGGAGAAGAATCAGTGGTTTCATACTTTTTGTGAGCGTTTGGTGAGTTCTTCAATTTTATCAAGTACCATTTTGGCAAGAAGCATGGAATCGTATCCGTCCTGAATACTTACTGCAGTTGCCTCATTATTTATTATGGATTTTGCAAATAACTCCAACTCCATTTTGATGGAATTTATTTCAGGTATGGCAGGTTGGGAGTAAAATAATTCTTTTCTTGGTTTCCCATCCCCCGGATCTATGACCAGGACAGAAGTGGGCTTTTCATCGGGTGCAAGCTCCTTGATCTTTATTACATTCACCTCTTTTTTATGAAAATCAAGGGTGATATAGGCGTTCTTCTGGAAGATGCGCATCTTGCGTTCGGTCTTGAGGGATACCCTGCTTGCCGTGAGGTTGGCTACGCAGCCATTCTCAAATTCTATGCGCGCATTGGCGATATCTATCGTATCACTGATGACCGATACTCCGCTGGCGCTTACCTGGTACACCGGGCTTTTCACCATGCTGAGTAAAATGTCTATATCGTGAATCATCAGGTCCAGTACTACTGATACATCTGTTCCTCGCGGCTTGAATTCAGCAAGGCGGTGCGCCTCTACAAACATCGGAGCAAGTCCGAAGGGTTGTGCAGCGATGAAGGCAGGATTGAAGCGTTCCACATGCCCAACCTGGCCCTTCAGCCCGGCTTCGGCAGTGAGTTTTACTAGTTCCGCGCCTTCTTCAATAGTATTGGCGAGGGGCTTTTCTACAAAGAAATGTTTGCCTTTTGCAATGGCAAGGGTGGCGCATTCATAGTGGGAAACCGTAGGGGTAACGATGTCTATCGCATCCACTGCGTCCAGCAAGGCTTCCATGGAGGGAAATGCAGGAATACCGTATTCTGTGGCAACGGCTTTAGCATTATCTTCATTGGGATCGTAGAACCCAACCAGTTGAAAGTCTGCTATTTCCTTTAATACCCTGATATGGATCTTGCCCAGATGGCCGGCACCTAACACGCCAATTTTTAACATAGGCACAAAATTAGTTAAAATACTCAAAGGGACAAGGGGACAAATATTGGGGTTTATCGGTGAAGGAAGGGACTAGGGGCAGGATTAATTTCGTTCGCCG
>CAILMK010000076.1 GCA_903835275.1 uncultured bacterium
TAATTTATTTTTTTTCTGCTCGGATTATTATGCCGGGTAACATGGACAGGAAGCGATTGATTCAATGCTGCATACGCTATCAGGATTGAAAGAAGACAATAAATCAATGATTCTTCAATGCTATAAAGACTTATTTCATGTTTATAAAGAGGAAGTGAGGAATTATCCAAAAGCGCTGGAGTATGCCTTAAAAAAGCTAAAAATCCAGGAGGAATTTGGCGACAAAGATGGGATGGCAAATTCAACAATTGATATTGGCAATTGTTATGGAATGATGGATGATTATCCTAAGGCGCAAGGGTATTTTTTGAAAGCCCTTGATTTATTTGACAAATTGGGAAATCCGCACCCCGAACGTGATCTTATTATCAGCTCAAATGTTGCCGTTATTTATCAGCGAATGAACAATTATCAGAAAACAATTGAATATACGGAAAAGGCAAAGAGAAAGGCCGAAAAAATGCGCGACTCCGGTACCATCGCCAATATGAATGGAAACATGTCATTGGTTTATACCAAGTTGAAAAATTATCCTCTTGCAATACAATATGGAAGACAATCTCTCGAACTTGCCAACCGGGTAAAAGATTCCGATTTAATAGCTACTGCAATGTATGAGATTGGGAATGCCCTTCTATTAATGGCTGAAGATTCATCCGGATTAAACTTTGGAAAAAACAAAACTTCAAAAACAGATCCTTCCATTCCTGAAAATAAAACTAAATGTATTTATCTTTCATTAGATTATTTAAAACAAGCTCTCCAATTAAAAGACAAAATAGAAGATGCCACGATACTCATATCTATATACAATGATCTTTCAAGGGCCTATAAGCTAAACGGAGATTACAAAATTTCCCTGGAAATCTATCAGAAATATATTGATTACAGGGACTCAGCATATTCAAGTGAGAATGCGAAAAAAATGGTGCAAACCCAGATGCAAAACGACTTTGACAAAAAAGAAGTAATTGCCAAAAACGAACAGGATAAAAAGGAAACAAGACAAAGGATCATCCGTAATTCGATTGCGGGCGGACTCGCTGGTGCGCTTATATTCTTATTTGTCGTTTATCGTCAGCGAAATAAGATCAAAAAAGAAAAACAAAGAAGCGAAGAATTGCTTCTGAATATCCTTCCGGAGGAAGTTGCAGAAGAACTCAAAGCCAAGGGCAGCGCGGATGCGAAACTCATGGACCAAGTCACCGTTCTCTTTACCGATTTCAAAGGATTCACTGAACTATCAGAGAAAATGTCGCCAAAGGACCTGGTAGCCGAAATCAATGAATGCTTTTCAGCTTTTGACATGATCATGGAGAAATATGGCATTGAAAAAATCAAGACTATTGGTGATGCTTATATGGCTGCAGGTGGATTGCCGACAGCCAATAAAACTCATCCCGAAGATGTAGTAAATGCAGCTCTGGAAATCCAGGAGTATATGCTTCAGCACAAACTAAAGAGAGAAGCACAAAACAAATTATTCTTTGAAATCCGAATTGGGATAAATACCGGTCCGGTAGTAGCGGGCATTGTGGGTGTCAAGAAATTTCAATACGATATCTGGGGTGATACTGTAAACACAGCTTCACGTATGGAAAGCAGCGGAGAAGCAGGAAAAGTCAATATCAGCGGAACGACCTATGAGCTGGTGAAGGATAAATTCATCTGCACTCACCGTGGCAAGATACAAGCCAAAGGCAAGGGCGAAGTTGATATGTATTTTGTGGAGGGGGTTAAATCCTAAATAATAATATCTATTCGCCGCGGCGAACTAAACAAGCTCAAGACAGGCACGAGCGGACGCTCGCGCCAGCAAAAAACCTAATTTAGTGTTTGGAATTTCGGATTTAGATATTAGATATTAGGATTTAGAA
>CAILMK010000077.1 GCA_903835275.1 uncultured bacterium
AAATATCAATTTTGTAGAAGGTACACGCACCATTGACTACAAGGATGATTCCAAGACGGAAAACACCCGTACCGCCTACCCTATCGATTTTATTGATAATATCATGGAGCCTTCCATTGGTGATGCTCCTAAAAATATATTCTTCCTTGCAGCGGATGCATTCGGAGTATTGCCTCCGATCTCCAAGCTGACCAAGGCACAGGCGATGTTTTACTTCATTTCGGGTTACACTGCAAAGGTTGCAGGTACTGAAGCAGGCGTCAAGGAGCCTTCTCCAACGTTCTCTGCTTGCTTCGGACAGGTATTCCTTCCGCTGCACCCTACCAAATACGCAGAGATGCTTGGCAGGAAGCTGGAAGAAAACCCTGATATTAACGTATGGCTGATCAATACAGGATGGAGTGGCGGCGCTTATGGCGTTGGCGAACGTATCAGTCTGCCCTATACCCGTAGCCTCAGTACAGCGGCTCTGGAAGGTAAACTGGACAAGATAGAATACGTTCAGGATCCTGTCTTCAACCTCAGCATGCCGAAAGCATGTCCGAACGTACCGGATGAGATCCTTTATCCGCGCAACGCATGGGCTGATAAAGCTGCGTACGATGCCAAGGCAAATGAACTGGCTACTTCCTTCAACAAGAATTTCGAAAAATTTGCTGACTTCGCAAGCGCAGATATGAAAGCAGCTGCGCCGAAAGCGAAATAATACAATATATGTTTACTCCGCCGCGGCGGATACGATTGAATGCCCTGCTCGAAAGAGTGGGGCATTTTTTTGGCTCTAATTCTTCATAAACTTCTGTACAATTACCCCATCCTTATTTTTCAATTTGAGCATGTACATACCTTGGGGTAGATGCGAAACGTCCATTTGACAGGTCATCATGTCTGCAGGAATTCTGGAAGAAATTATTTCCCTTCCCTGCAAATCCAGGATCAATATATTCGTTTCAGAAATATTACTTTCAAAATCAATGTTCAATTTACCGGAAGCAGGATTAGGGTGAATTTTGAAAAAATGATCATTGCTGATTTTTTCTATTCCACTGGTCAGGTTTAATTCAAGCACAGTTGGATATAGTGTAAAAACAAGTCCTGTATCCATAGGATTGGCAGCATTCAGTTTTACAATTGGAGCCGAAGATACATTATCAACCATTGGAACATCCACCCATACGCGGTATTTTGTGATAGCTACATTTCCGAAATTGAAACGACCGCTGGCATCGGTCCAGGTATAGCGCTGTACTCTTCCATTGCTGTCAGCCAGAATGACCCGTATATGCTTGGCAGGTAATCCTGAGCCATATGTTTTACATAGGCTACATAGGGTAATTTTTCCGCCAACTGTACCTGCACCACCCGGATTGCTTCCATAAAGAGTTTTAAAATTTTCAATGGTTGTATCAAAAGGCAAATGAATATTCCTTGCAGAATAAAAATCTGCAGACGAATCCGCCCATGTTGGCATTTCCTTTGAATATCTTGTGAGGTCCGGAAAGGCAACAAGGTAGATCAAACTATCATCTGAGGCAAATAAATAATTTCCAAAGCTATCCGTAGACATGGAATCGGTGATGGCAACGCTTGTATCGGCCGGATTATATTTGCCCATATAAATAAGGGATTTCACCAGTGGCCCGCCTGTTGATGTGGATACTTTTCCCTTGATAATCCTATTCAATTGAAGTCCTGAGGAGTTTGCAGAGCAACCATTGGAATCAGTAACCAATACACTGTAATTTCCTTTTTTATTAACTACATAAGAGGGCAAAGTAGCACCCGAAATAGAATGCCCGTCCAGTATCCACTGATAGCTTTTCCCTATGGAAGAAAACAATGAATCATGAGATTTTCTGATGACAGAAACAATCGGAGTATGTACACTTACTATCAGATCAGAAGAATCAGAGCAGCCCATGGAATTTGATGCTACCAGATGAATCTTAGCAAGGCCGCCGCTGCCCCAAACTATATTGACAAGGCTATCGGTATTACTGCCCGAAATGCTTGCACCACTCACTGACCACTTGTAGGTATTGCCTTTTGCATTATTGACATAATAATTTCCGGAAACATTGGAACAAACAGTTGGCAACCCTTTTATAATTGAATCTACCGGAGGAAGCACTGTTACAATAATCTGGTCAGTATCCCTGTCCTTGTACACTGAATCAATTTCAATAGCCTGTACCGCGCCGGTTCCGGCAGTATTCCACTGTACCCAGATGCTGTCCTTCTTCATGGAAAGCACGGTGCCGTTCTTTATATTCCAGTAGGTGGAGTCCCCTTGTTTACTGCTAAGTGAGTAAGCGCTGATGGTGCCCTTGCAAACCGATGAAGCTCCGGATGCTATTGCAAAATATGGAAATTGCTGGTTGGTGAAAAACGCATCTAAAGTTCCTCCAAGTTTTGTTTGAAATGCCGATGAACCTGCTATTCCTGATGAACTTGATGTCTCACCAATAATGTAAACATTTCCTTTAAGACCAGAGCAAATACCACTGCCCAGATCGTTAGCCGGACCGCCAAAATAACTACCGTAACGCAGGCCTCCGTTTTTGTCAAAGTATGCAATGAATGCATCCGTGCTGTCCTTTCCAAGCATTCTCGTTTTTAATCCATCTGTTGTGGATATATGATCCTTGCTTTTTGTATACCCCGTTATGTAAACACCACCACCCGGTTCTCCGCAAAGGCCTAAAGGCACATCATCATTGGAGCCGCCATATAGAGTGCTCCAGTTCATATTACCCGTAGAATCAAATTGAGCAACAAAAGCGTCTACCTGGCTTCTCAATTTTGTCTGGTAAGCTCCTTTTGTTGCATGCCACGATGTATCATACATAAGGCCGCCAATATACACTCCTTCCTTTTCAGCCATGGCAGAACCAGTTGGGTATTCATATCCTTTTGCACCCATATATGATCCCCATATCTGATTTCCGTTACAATCAAATCTGGATATATAGGCATCAAACGAGCCACCAAAGGTGCTTTGATAAGTTCCTGAAGTAGAAATACCTTTACTTGCAGATGTCCAACCTGCAATATAAACGAAATTATTAGAAGTAGCCGTAATGGAATATGCCTCACCAGCTGCATTGTCTCCAAAATAAGAAGCCCACATTAAGGTTCCTGACGAATCAAATTTACCAAAAAACGGATTGATATTAGAACCGGGTTTAGTCCTGAAAGCTCCCGATGTACTGATTGCACTGCTGCTCTGTGTGGTACCTGTGAAATAAAGATCTCCTTTAGGCCCCACGGACACATAAGCAATATTATCCTGACCACTTCCCCCATAATAGGTTGCCCATTCCCTTTTACCGGAATAATCAAATTTAACAAGAAAGCCATCAGAAATGCCACCACCATATTTAGTTTGATGAGCTGAGGCGGTTGCCAGAGCTGTTCCCTTTATTGTATCATAATAGGCTACGCCGCCCATATAAACGTGTTTACCTTCAAAAGCTGCCACCGTGAAACCTTGTTCCTGGTTTCCTCCACCATAGTATGTACCCCAAACCCTATTACCTGAAGAGTCAAACTCTGCAAGAAAAGCCTCTGTTCCGGAAGATGAAGTCATATATGCACCGGAAGTTGCCATGTTGGTACTTCCCCAGGTAATTCCCGTAATGAATACATTTGCGTTTAAATCCGTACATATCCCTATTCCCCTTTCAGTTCCTGCTCCTCCATAATAGCTTGCCCATGTAACACTTGGATCAATGATCAATGTCTCATCAACAGGATATTGCCCGATATTGAACCCTACGGTATTATCTTTTTGTAAGAATGATGAATTAACTGCCTTCCCATTTTCAAGATTTGCCATTGGATTTGTTTCATGAATTTCACCCAAGCCGCATGAATGAATTAATCCATCCGGATTTGATTCGTTAGCACCATTATTATGCCATGTAATTTTAATATCAGCGGCGTTCCCTCCTTTTTTTACTATGAAACCATATTCAATTCCACTCTCCTTACAATTAATGAACATATCTATATTGGGATAAATATCCGAGTACTTCAAGGTTTTGAAAGAGGGGACATTAGTAATTCCATTTGGACAGTTTTCAAGATAAAAATTTGAATATCCTTTCGAAATATTATCAGAAAGGACAAGTGCACTTTCGTTAGCGCCTGTAAACTCCATGTCAACTTTTTCGAGTGTGGAAGGCGAAGGAACTTCAGGGGCATTCATAGCAGAATTCGGATCTCGTAGATCATTGAATTTTTGTCCTGTATTTTTACAAAAAACGAATGATATTTTTGATTTGTAAAAATACACTCCTACTCCGTTGCTTTGTCCATAATAGAGAACATTTTCTCCATTGGAAGGCGTCAATTGTCCGTCATTGCGGACAAAGTTCCAGTCTTTGTTCAGGTACTTTGTAAATGATTTCGGAGCGCTTTTAGCAGTAAAAACGCAAAAGAAAATAATAAAAAAAGAAAGGATTTTGAACGATAAAGGTCCAATAGTTGGTTTTAACATGGCGGTTGTTTTTAAAATTTGGTGCAGCTAAGGTAACTCTTTTATTTAACAATTAGCATTCCCCAAATTAATTTCTTCTAAATAACAGAAACCGTTTCAGGAATTAACGCCGCATCACTTTACCAAACCATACCAAAGCTGAAATACTCCAAAGAAGTAAAATCCCGTATCTTTGCAGGCTAAATTATCACGTCATCTCGTTATGACGTCATTACGATAAAATTATGTCAAAGAAAGGAAGGGTTTTAGTAGCAATGAGCGGCGGTATTGATAGTACCGTGGCAGCTATTATGCTCAAGGAGCAAGGATATGAGGTCATTGGCATTACCATGAAAACCTGGGATTACCAGACTTCAGGCGGTTCCGGAAAGGAAACCGGCTGCTGCTCCCTGGATTCCATCAATGATGCGCGAGCCATTGCACTGGAGCATGGCATACATCATTTCATTCTCGATATCCGCGATGAATTCGGGGATATGGTCATCGATAATTTTGTGGAGGAATACATAGCCGGCAGGACTCCAAACCCTTGTGTATTATGCAATACCCACATCAAATGGAGGGCCTTGCTCAAGCGCGCTGATAAATTAGAGTGCGAATTTATTGCCACCGGGCATTATGCGCGTTCCCGTTTTGAGGGTGGCAGACATATCATTTCCAAGGGGCTGGATGCTACCAAGGACCAGAGCTATGTGCTCTGGGGACTGGATAAACCCAGCCTTGCCAGGACCATGCTGCCATTAGGAGGCTTCCATAAAAAGGACATCAAGCAAATGGCGATTGATTGGGGTTATACCGAATTAGCCGCTAAGAGCGAATCCTACGAGATCTGCTTTATTCCCGATAATGATTACCGCTCCTTCCTCAAACGCAAGGTAGAGGGCCTTGAGGAGCGCGTAGAGGGCGGTGATTTCATTATGGCGGACGGAACACACGTTGGCAAACACCGTGGCTACCCTTTTTATACCGTTGGTCAGCGCAAAGGACTGGAAATAGCCATGGGCCATCCGGTTTTTGTGGTGGATATAGATCCGGTCACCAATACAGTCTATCTGGGTGTGGAAGAAGATCTGCAAAGGCGCGGAATGATTGTGAAGGATATTAATTTACAGAAATACGATATCATGCCTGAAGGTTTGGAAGTGGTTACGAAAGTCCGCTACAAAGATCCCGGTGCATTGAGTACGGTTTACAATGAACCCGATGGCGGAATCAAAACTGTATTCTTTCACGGAGTAAGCGCTATTGCC
>CAILMK010000078.1 GCA_903835275.1 uncultured bacterium
AACCAGTTGACGGACCAGATAAATTCATTGCCTCTGGGGCAACGTTTCGATCCTGCTTATAACGTCTATGCCTATACATTTTACAATACCCTGAGGGCAGGCGAATTCACTTTGTACTCTGAATATGCAGGAAAAACCAAGGAGGCAACCTTCATAGATACCACTTCCGAAGGCGGCGGACAAATGGCACTTAGGAATTCAGGCGGTAAAGTTATTTACGGCGTTCTGAATTATTCGCATCCGGGAATAGGTGTTACAGCCCAATACAAAAAGATCGATAATTTCATCATACGCAGTTCCCCTTACGACCAGCTGTTGGTAGGGGAAATAGATTTCCTTCCACCGCTTTCCAAGCAGGAGGCATTCCGTTTGCCGGCACGTTACAGTATTTCCGCGAGGGAGCAAGGCGAGCAGGGATTCCAGGGTGAAGTGACCTATTCACTGGCAGAACACAGTACTTTGGATGTGAATACTTCTCATATTACCCTGCCGAACGGAAGGCCAATATATGAGGAATATTACGGCGACCTGAACCAGAAAATATCCAAGCGTGTTAAAACTATCCTGGGGCTTCAGTACGTTTTATACGACCAGCAGGTATACCAGGGGACCGCAAATGCGAAGGTGGTACATGCCATAACACCATTCACGGAATGGACCTTTAAAATTGATAATTCCATGCGTAAATCCATACGTTTTGAAGCGCAATATATGTTCACGAAACAGGATCTTGGCGATTTCGCATTCGGTTTGGTAGAGTTTAACTGGGCACCAAAATATTCCCTTTCAGTTTCTGATATGGTGAATACACGCCCTGTTGGCAGTACTGAAATTGTGCATTATCCTACTGCGTTCCTTGCCTATACCTATAAGCAAACCCGTTTTACAGGCGGATACATCAAGCAGGTGGAAGGCGTAGTTTGTACGGGTGGCGTTTGCCGCGTGGAACCTGCCTTCAGTGGATTTAAAGTAGGAGTGGTTACTAACTTTTAAGATTACAGAAATGAAAAATATATTTTCCCTTTTATGTCTTTCCTCCTTGTTGCTATTCAGTGCGTGCAAGGAAAGGAATTCCGGCGTGGATCATACCATACCACCCAAAGGAAGCCTTGTTCTTGATTCACAATATACGGCTGGCGGTGTGGCGACTTCTTTTCCGAAGGTAATGTTCATTGAAGATTTTTCAGGCATAAAATGTGTGAATTGTCCGGGAGCGGCAAGCTACATTGCGGGAATAGATACCACTAATCCCGGCAAAATAATAGACCTCGTAATGTATTCCAAACTCGATGCGCCTCTATCAGATTCTTTTCCTGGAAGTAAATCCAGCTATAAATGTCCTGATGCTGATTACTGGCGTTTGTTACTTGGGCCTAATAATTTAGGGAATCTGCCCGAATTGTCTTTGAATCGCAAACTACTTGTAGCTGTGGATGGCATTGCAATGCTGCTAAGTGATTTTCAGGGACAGTTTGCCGGTCAGTTGTCTTCCGATAAAAGTTCTCCCGCCAATATTAGTTTTGTATCCACAAGTTTTGATGCAGGCTCATCGACTATTACATCTACTATTCAGGTCCAGTATGGTTCATCCATTTCAGACACCGATTATTTTTCCGTTGCCATAAAGGAAAATAACCTGGTGGATCTACAGGAAGCACCGGGGAACGGAGGATTATCAAAAGTAGATTCTCATTTTGTACATAATTCAATATTGCGTAAATATATTTACCCTGAACAGGGAATCAAATTACCCGGAGCAGCTGCAGGGAAAACCTTTGTTGTTTCCTTCAATACAACAATACCCGCAAACTGGAATCCAAATAATTTAATGATCGTAGGAATACTGCACAAGCAAAATTCCGTAACAGGAAATTACTACGTCAGCCAGGTAGCACAAACAAAATTAAAATAAAGAACCTTGAAATATTCTGTAAAAATAACCTATGTTTTATTACTTGCATCAGTAGTATTAATCAGTGCGTGCAGCAAGAAAAAAAGCCAGGCTGAAGTGACAACTTCAGGTGCTGCAACGACTTCTACAACTACAACAACATCATCAAACACCGGCGATTTAAAAATTGAATCACAAAATACTGTTTCGGGTCTGGCAACATCTTTTCCTAAGGTAATGTTTGTCGAAGCATTTTCAGGAGTACGTTGCGTGAATGTCCCTGGGGCGATGAGTTACATTGCAGGAATTGATTCTGCGAATGCAGGTAAGGTAATTGAAATAGCGATGTATTCCAAACTTGATGCGCCTCTTTCGGATTCTTTCATTGGAAGTAAATCAAGTTATAAATGTTCTGATGCTGATTATTTGCGGAATCTACTTGGGCCAAGCAGTCTCGGAAATGTCCCGCAATTGTGTTTAAACCGTAAGCTATTGGTTCCTAAGGATGGAATAGGAATGTATTTATGGGATTTCCAAAGTCAGTTTGCAAATCAGTTGTCTTCTGACCAGACATCGCCTGCAAATATCTCTTTTATATCCAAAAGTTATGATCTTGCCACCGGAACTATTTCAGGTCAAATTCAAGTTCAATACGGTTCCTCTATTTCTGATACCGATTATTTGTCTGTGGCTATAAAAGAAAATAATCTTGTGGATCTACAGGAAGCGCCGGGGAATGGAGGATTGTCAAAAGTAGATTCGTATTATGTCCATAACAATGTTTTGCGTAAATATATTTATCCTGAACAGGGAATCAAGCTACCCGGGGCAACGGCAGGAAAAACCTTTGTTGTTTCATTTACAACAAAAATACCAGCCAATTGGAATTCTAATAATTTAATGATCGTCGGAATACTGCATAAGCAAAATTCCGTAACAGGTAATTACTACGTTAGCCAGGTGGCACAAACAAAAATAAAATAAAAGCCGTGAGATATTCTGTAAAAATAATCCCGTTAATATTACTTTCTTACTTACTGTTCCTTGGAGCATGTAATAAGGAAAAAACTACCGGTGTAAATTACACAATACCTCCAAAGGGAAGTTTGATTCTCGATTCGCAATATACTGCAACGGGTGTAGCAACTTCTTTTACCAAGGTAATGTTTATTGAGGATTTTTCAGGGATTAGTTGTCATAACTGCCCGAGTGCAGCAAGTTATATATCCGGACTTGATACAACAAACCCCGGAAAAATAGTAGATGTTGTCATGTATTCTGGATTGGATGGGAGCCTTACTAATCCTTTAACAGGAAGCAAATCCAGTTATAAAACTAATGACGCGGACTATTGGCGTTCTCTGCTTGGGCCCACCAGTCTGGGAAATCTCCCCGGAGTTTGTTTGAACAGGAAATTATTAAATGCAACGGATGGAATTGTAATGCCATTAGAGGATTTTAAACCTGTATTCCCGGATCAATTTTCAAATGATCAAAATTCTCCTGCAAATATCAGTTTTGTTTCCAAAAGTTATGATGCAGGCACAAGGAGCATTACTTCTACCATTCGGGTACAATATGGTTCATCTGTTTCTGACACCGATTATTTTTCTGTAGCCATTAAAGAAAATAATATTGTAGACCTTCAGGAAGTATCAGGAAGCGGAGGTTTATCAACGGTAGATTCTCATTTCGTACATAATGCTGTTTTGCGTAAATATGTTTATCCTGAACAAGGTATTAAGCTTCCCGGAGCAGCGGCAGGAAAAACCTTTATTGTTTCGTTTACTACAACTATACCATCTAACTGGAATCCGGATAATCTGATGATCGTGGGAATACTACACAAGCAAAATTCTGCGACTTCAAATTACTACGTAAGTCAGGTAGCACAAACTAAATTAAAGTAAATAGATTTGAAATTTTCAATAATGAATACCCGTAGAATAAAGAATTTCCTTTTTATAGGGCTTGCAGGAATAACATTCTATTCATGCCAGTTGGAACCCTCCGACAACTATTCAATACAATTAAGAAAGCTCCGGTATACCAAGGATTCGCTTTTAAAATTCGATCAGAATTCACCTTTGGAGCATGGACAAAAAGTGCGTTTTGTAGAATTGGCTTATTTCAGTCCGGATACAAACTACAAAGTTGTTGCCGATGTGGAAAAGATCAATTCACAGGATACCATGATCATTGAGGATACCCATAAGGATTTAAGGAAATTCCATCGTATGCTTAAGCTTCATTTTAAGATTCAGGGCAAGCCATATTCCTTATTTGCCTACAAACAGGTGACCGATACCAGCAATGATCTGTTCATTCCTTTTTATGACGCTACCAATGGTAAGGAAACGCATGAAGGCGGACGATATATTGATATTGAATATTCCGGCAAGGATAAGATAGTCCTTGATTTTAACTTTGCGTATAATCCGTATTGTGCGTATTCACAAAATTATGGTTGCCCGATTCCACCGCAGGAAAACAAGCTTCCGGTAAGAATAGAAGCAGGAGAAAAAGAGTATAAGGATAATTAAACCCCTCCGCCCTATGGGCACCTCCCCTAAGAACAGGGGAGGAGTTGCGCAAGCGCAATAAAAGTGATGAGGGAAAGTCCCCTTTAGGGGATTTAGGGGTCAAACGAAAAGAAGAGAACTACAAAAATGAAGATATCATATAACTGGATAAGTAAATACATAGACCACAAACTTTCTCCTGAAAAACTCGGGGAAGTATTGACGCGAGCAGGCCTTGAAGTGGATGGAATTGAAAATTTCTCTCTTGCTCCCAAGGGCCTTGATGGATTGGTGGTTGGTTTTGTGAAATCAGCGACCCAACATCCGAATGCAGATAAGCTGAAATTGACAACTATAGATATTGGCGGTCCTGAACTCTTGAAAATAGTTTGCGGCGCGCCGAATGTTGCCGAAGGTCAGAAAGTAATTGTTGCGCAAATAGGCACCAAGTTATTTCCGATTGAGGGAGATCCATTCGTGATAAAAAAATCCAAAATACGCGGAGAAGATTCCGAAGGGATGCTATGTGCGGAAGATGAAATTGGATTTGGCAGGAGCCATGAAGGCTTGCTTATCCTTAGGGAAGATGCCATAATTGGGCAGCCATTTAAAGAATATCTGAACTCATATACTGATGAAGTGTTTGAAGTTTCGCTGACACCAAACAGGGTGGATGCTTCCTCGCATATTGGCTGCGCCCGCGATGTGGCAGCGCTCACGGGACAAAAAGTGAAGTATCCAATTGTACCTGCTATTGATGGAAAATCCTCCGCACCGGAAATAAAAATTATCATTGAGGATAAAGAGGCTTGTCCAAGATATTCGGGGATCATAGTTAAAAATATTACTGTAAAGGATTCTCCTGAATGGTTACAAAATTCATTGAAAGCGATAGGGCTGCAACCCATCAATAATGTAGTTGATGTAACCGATTATGTTTTGCATGAATTAGGTCATCCGCTTCACGCATTTGATCTTTCAAAAATAAAAGGCAATACCATTATCATTAAAAATTCAGATAGTGGCTCTGAATTTATTACTCTGGATAAACAATCTCGCAAACTGGATGGCAGCGAACTGATGATCTGCAACGCGGAAGAGCCTATGGCTATTGCGGGTGTATTCGGAGGATTGGAATCAGGTATTACCAATGATACCAAAAACATCTTTATAGAAAGCGCGTATTTTAATCCATCAAGGATACGCAAAACAAGCAGGAAGCACCAGTTGTTTACAGATGCCTCTTTCAGGTTTGAACGGGGAACGGATCCTAACGCAACTATTTTTGCTATGCTTCGCGCGGCAGATTTAATTGCAGAAGTGACTGGAGGGGAAATTGTAAATTGTATTTACGATGAATATCCATCCGTTATTTCGCCTGTTAAAATAAATTTCGACCTTCAATACTTGCGAAAAATAGCCGGCGATGAAATTCCTGTGGATGAAGTAAAGAATATCCTCGAATCACTCGAGATAAAAATAATCAGTCACAAGGATTTCATCCTTGAATTGGAAATTCCAACATTCAAGGTAGATGTAAAACGTTCAATAGACGTGGTGGAAGAGATCATGCGGATCTATTCCTTTGATAAGATCCCTTTGCCTTCTTTGGTGAAATCCATTTTGCAGACGGATCCTTTATACTCGAAGGAGCAACTGAGAAAAAAACTAAGCGCGGTACTAACCGGAAATGGTTTCAGCGAGGCTTGTCATTTATCATTTACAGGAGCCCATGAAAATGTTTCTGCGGAAACTTCTGTACAAGTGATGAATCCGATCAGCATCGGTCTGGAATATATCCGTGACAACATGATGAAGCCCGGATTGAAAAGCGTACTTCATAATATCAATCGCCAGCAAAACGATGTAAAGCTGTTTGAGTATGGAAATACCTACCATATAAAAGAAGGAGGGTTCTACCAGAACTCCTATCTGTCTTTTTGGTCAACCGGTAGCCAGCACCAGGAAAGCTGGTACGATAAGCAAAAACAGGTTGATTTCTATTACCTGAAAGGTATCTGCGAGCAGGTCATAAAGCTTGCCGGGGTAAAACTTCCGGATTATAAGGAAGGCGAAGATCCGGGGTATGAATACAGCATGGTTGCGGGAAAGATCCTTACGATTGGAAAGCTGAGTGTGGCGGTATTAAAGGAAGCTGATATTTCCAAGCCCGTATTTTACGCCGAGATCAATATGGATGTTTTGCTGAACAAGGCCAAAGGCAAGGAAACCCATTACAGCACTATTTCAAAATTCCCGCGTGTGGATCGGGACCTGTCGCTTTCAGTTCCAAAGGAATTGAAATACGATGCGATCAGGGATTTGATAAAGAGATCCGGCAGCAGCCTGTTGCAAAACATTTTCATCTTTGATGTCTACCAGGGCGAGCAAATAAGACACGGCTACAAATCATACTCGATTAGGCTTGAGTTTGAAGATAAGACTGAAACCCTTGAGGATAAGAAAATAGACAAGGTGATGAAGCGGATTTTGGAAAACCTTGAAAAAGAGCTTGATGTGCGGGTAAGGGTTTAAATGGGCATTGCAGCCCCGAAAGTTTTAGTAATTAAAAAATATTTTTA
>CAILMK010000079.1 GCA_903835275.1 uncultured bacterium
AGCAAGGGCTTCGAAAAATTTAGGTGCATTGGCATCCCATTTTTTCTCGATCACTTTTTCATCATAGCTATCCGGCTTTTGGAAGAAGTAAGATCCCAGGGACCAGAAGTCCTTCATGAAGGTTGCTTTCTCCTTGATCAGTCCGCAAACGCTGTTGATATATTCCCTTTCCGCGGTGATATTATTCTCTTTTAGCACAGGGAGAAAATTTTCTGCAAGGATATTATTATCCGTTAATTTCAAATACTGGTGATTATACCATTTGGCTTTTTCAGGATCGAATTTCGCTCCGCTTTTGCTTACGCGTTCCAGTGAAAATGCTTCAATCAATTCATCCATTGTAAATATTTCCTTGTTATCCGAAGGATGCCATCCAAGCATGGAAAGTATATTAATGAATGCATTCGGCAGGTATCCTGCTTCACGATAACCGCTGCTGGTTTCTCCGGTAAATGGATCCGTCCAGTTGAGTGAGAATACAGGGAAGCCGAGCCTGTCACCATCGCGCTTACTGAGTTTTCCATTACCTTCAGGCTTCAATATAAGAGGCAAATGCGCAAACTTCGGCATCACATCCTCCCAACCCAGGTATTTATACAATAGCACATGCGTAGGTGCGGAAGGAAGCCATTCTTCCCCGCGTATCACGTGGGATATTTCCATCAGATAATCATCCACCACATTTGCCATGTGATAGGTTGGCATTCCATCAGATTTGAAAAGTACTTTATCATCCAGTTCGCTGCTGCGTACAGACACCCATCCGCGGATAATATCATGCAAACGGATTTCTTCATTGCGTGGAATCTTTATCCTCACCACATATTGATCACCGGCAGCCAATCGCGCCTGAACATCATCCTGTGGCAGTGTCAGGGAATTCTTCATGTATTCCCTCGTAACATGATCGTATTTCGGCGAAGCCATGCCTGCCTTGGTCATACGCTCGCGCATTTCCTCCAGCTCCTGGGTGGTATCAAAGGCATAGTAGGCATGCCCGCTTTCAAGCAACTGATCCACATATTTGCGATATAAATCTTTACGTTCTGACTGGCGGTAAGGTGCATGCGGACCTTCCTTGCCCGGACCTTCGTCGTAATTCAAACCCGCCCAATTCAGGGATTCAATGATATATTCTTCAGCGCCGGGAACAAAGCGCCCCTGGTCGGTATCTTCTATGCGTAAAAGGAAATCTCCGCCGTTTTTACGGGCGAAAAGCCAGCAATACAAGGCAGTGCGGACCCCTCCCAAATGCAGGGGGCCGGTTGGGGAAGGAGCAAATCTGGTGCGTACTCGTCTTTCTGAACTCATGATGCAAAATTACAAATTAGTCCACAGTCCACGGTCGACAGTCGACGGAAAATGCAATTATTGTTCTTATTTTTGAACTATGAAGATCCTGAGTGCTGAACAGATCCGCGAGGCGGATAAATTTACGATTGAAAACGAGCCTATCCGCTCTATTGACCTGATGGAGAGGGCTGCCGACACCATTTATTGGGAATTAATGGGGCCTTTGGCCTTTTCTGACACTAAAGTAAAAATATTCTGCGGTACCGGAAATAATGGCGGCGATGGCTTTGTGATTGCTCAAAAATTATTCAATGCAGGGTATGATGTAAATGTTTATGCATTGGCTTCTGATAAACGTTCTGTGGATTGCCAGACGAATCTTGATGCTTTTAAGGGAATTGCTGCGGATAGATTATTCATTATAAAGAATGAAAAAAATCTTCCTAAAATTGCAAAAGACGACATCATTATTGATGCAATATTCGGAACCGGACTGAATCGCCCTGCGGATGGAATAGCGGCACAAATGATTGATCATATCAATAAATCCGGTGCAGAAATATATGCTGTTGATATGCCCTCAGGATTATATACTGATAAAGCGAACAATGAAGAAGATAGCATCATCAAAGCAAAAAAGACCTACACATTTCAATTTCCTAAATTATCATTCCTGCTATGTGAAAATTATATTTATACAGGAAACTGGAGCGCACTTGATATTGGATTGAGTGAGGAATTTATTGATAAAACAGAGACAAATTATTTTTACATCCAAAAGAAGGACGCAAAAAAGATCCTGAAACCGCGTAGTAAAATTTCGCATAAAGGCATGTACGGTCATGCTTTGATATGGACAGGCAGTTATGGGAAAATGGGTGCTGCTGTATTGGCTTCAAATGCCTGTTTGCGCAGTGGTGCAGGATTGACAACGGCATATATTCCAGGCTGCGGATATGAGATTATGCAAACGGCATTGCCTGAAGTAATGGTACTTGTAGATGATAATAAAAAGATGCTTACGAATGTTCCCGAAGTAACTAATTATACAACACTTGGAATCGGTCCCGGCATTGGAACTGCCATCGGTACCAAGGATGCATTGGCGAAATTATTAAAGCATTTCAAAAAACCTGTTGTACTTGATGCCGATGCATTGAATATACTTGCACAGGACCAGGATTTGCTTGAGCGCATTCCTGAAAACTCAATTCTTACTCCGCACCCCAAGGAATTTTCCCGTCTTGCAGGAGAATCTAAAAATGATTGGGAACGAATGGGAAAAGCCACACTCTTTGCTACCGATCATACTTGCATTCTTGTCCTGAAAAGTGCGATGACTTCCATTCATACTCCGGATGGAAAAGTGTATTTCAATTCCACCGGAAATCCGGGAATGGCAAAAGGCGCTTCGGGGGATGCGTTGACGGGAATACTTACTGCACTTTTAGCCCAAGACTATGAACCCACAGATGCAGCAATCCTAGGAGTATATCTTCACGGATTAGCAGGAGATCTTGCCAAAGAAAAACATGGAATTTACAGTATGACAGCAGGAGATCTGATTGAAGAAATAGGAGAAAGCTTTATTAATACTCTAAAAAAAACTATTTTACTTGAGCCCTAAATTCTTTAAGGAAAGCTCTAAAATATTCGCAATTTTTTTCAACATTTCCAACTCTAAGTTTTGCAAATAAATCCGGACAATCACTTTCTCTATATTTCTTTTTATTCTTTCTGGTTTTTTCAAGAAGAAAATTTTTAGGGTCTCGCTTATGAGAAGGTGAACTTGTATATTTTATTTTAGTCTGATATACTTTATTAAATATATGGTTCTACGAGAATTTTAGTGGAAAAA
>CAILMK010000080.1 GCA_903835275.1 uncultured bacterium
AATTGAATTTACAGAAGATAATTTCCCGTTCATTATCGTCCTTCCACCTGCATCTATAACAGTATAAAATGAGCCTATAAGGCTTGCATCTATCTTCACATTTATCTGACCATTGGCAGGATTAGGATATATTGCAAAGCCCTGATGATTTCTTTGATTCCCATTTATTCCGTTTTTAACACTTACATCTAATACAGCAATGGTAGTAGTATCTATGCATGAACTTCCGGATTTTACTATGCAACGGAAGTTTTGATTGTTATTGGATAAGGTAGTGTTTGAAACAGTCAAAGTATCATTGGTTACGCCGGAATATTGTCCTGCATTGCTCAGATTTGCATAACCTGTTCCAAGATCGGTTTGCCATTGATAGCTTGCATTTACATCTGCGCTTGATGCAATAAACATGGCAGATTGTGTTTCAGTCACGGATTGATCGGAAGGCTGGGAGGTAATGGCGGGACAAACCGTCAACGTTACGCTTTTACTTGTGTCTTTACAAATAGAACCGGAAGATGCTATACAACGGAATTTTTGTCCATCATTGGAGGAGCTAATACTTGATATTTTTAGGGTATCATCAGTTGCACCACTGTACTGACCTGCATTTGAAAGATTAACAAACCCCGAGCCCTTGTCAGTTTGCCACTGATATTTTGCGTTAATATCGGCACTGCCGGAAACAATAATAGCGGACTTACCGCTTACCGCTGAAATGTTTGACGGCTGAGTTACAATCAGCGGACAAACCGTCAGAGTGGCAACTTTACTGGTATCATTACATTTGCTGCCTGATGAAGCCATACAGCGAAATTTCAATCCGTCATTCGAGGAAGTTAAACTTGAAATAACAAGTGTATCATTAGTTGCACCGCTAAATTGCCCTCCATTGGTAATATTTGTGAATCCCGACCCCTTATCCATTTGCCACTGATAAGTAGCCCCGGAAAATGAACTTGCAACTGTAAACATTGCATTCTTACCATTTTTTACATTTTGATTTATTGGATGGCTTGTTATATTGATTGCGACACAACTATTGTACAATGCTAAAACTTCAGTGGAATCAAGTGCACGATCCCAAATACCCAAATCATCCATCTGACCTATAAATGCCCAATTTTTCACAGTTGGATTATTACCAATCGTGAGATGTGGGTTTACAGGTTTGAAAAATTTAAAAATACTTTGAGTGTCATAGTCACAATCAATATAACCTTTTACAATATTCTTTGACTGATAAAATATTACTACACAATGATGCCAGCTTTTTGTCGATAAAGCTTTAGCGGATGGTAAACTTAGTGTCCCTTTTGAATCATAATTATCTACTTGGTAAGCTGATTTAGTACCATCATAGGTAATTTCATAATCCCTATTTCTTGTTTGATCCATTATGCAAAACAATCTTTGAGAATTGAATGAATTATTTGCTGAATGAAACCAAAAAGATATTGTTATTGGATTAATTGTATCGATTCCAATTGATTTTGAATATGGGATTGATATTTTACTATATTTATTCGTAAAATCATAGGCCTTACTTGTATCACCAAATCTATCTTTGGTCAAGGTTACCAAACTATCAAAGCCATTATTTCCATTTCCACTTTCATCCTTGGCATTTCCATTAAAAGGATACCATGCTTTGAGGCTGTCTTTAGAAACATAGGAAGGAACTTGTGCGAAACTTTTGACGCTCATTAAGAGCATAAATAACAATAGGGTTTTCTTCATTTTTTTGGTTCTACGAGAATTTTAGTGGAAAAA
>CAILMK010000081.1 GCA_903835275.1 uncultured bacterium
ATGATCCGTATATGACTACTGCGAAATTGCGTTTTGATCATTTGCCATTTACTCCTGCTCCAACTATGGAGATCAAGATGATCCCTTTTGAAGAACTTATAGCACAGAGCGACTTTATATCCCTACACGTTCCTTTCAAGGAAGGAATGGCGGCAATGTTTGATGATAATGCTTTCTCCAAAATGAAAAGCGGTGCCGGCATTGTAAACTGTGCACGTGGTGGCGTTATAGATGAAGAAGCTTTGCTTAGGGCCATTGAATCAGGAAAGATCGCTTATGCCGGTCTGGATGTTTTTGAAAGCGAGCCAAAGGTGCGCGAGTCCCTTTTGAATAATGACAAAATATCTGTTTCCCCGCATATAGGAGCGTCCACCCGTGAAGGGCAGGACAGGATCAGCCTGGAAGTTGCCCAGGTGATCATTGAAAAGATTAAAAATAACTAAACTACTAATAGTACATTGCCAGCTATCCTTCCGTTCCGCGCCTGTAGGGCACTGCCTCAGTTCGTAGAGCAATTTTCCATTTCAGCCTATAATAATCCGGCACAAAGTGGAGATAGTTCCGGCGTTGAAACAAATCCCATCAGTTATCTAAGGATCGAGAACCCTTCAGCCATTGGTGGACATGTTCTTGAAACCCGGGAAACGTATGAATTGTCCCGCGCGATATTGAAGGAAATCGTAAAGCAGGGAGTATTGGTTTGGGATGAAAAGGAATCCCTGTATGTTTACAGGCAAGTTAAAGGAAATCATGTTTATACCGGTATCATAGGCTTGGTTCCACTTGATGACTATAGGAACGGACATGTTAAGAAACATGAAAAAACGCGCGAGGACAGGGAGCTTGAAATAGCCAATTACAGCAATCAGGTTCGCGTAAGCGGAAGCCCTGTTTTGCTAACCTATGAAGAGGTTCCTGAACTTGAATTAATTATTCAACAGATAGTTGATCCCGCACCTCTTTATCATTTCATTACCAGCTCAAATACAGAACATTTTTTATGGCAGGTGGATGATGTTTCGATGGTTAATACAATTAACTCCTTGCTGAAAAAAGTCAAGGATTTTTATATTGCAGACGGACATCACAGGTGCGAAGGCTACCTCGCAATAAATGACAATCCGCCACCCGGCCTCATGGCTTGCCTGATTCCTTCCAACCAACTCTTTATCCAGAGTTTTTACAGGATGGTTACTGACATTGGGGACATGAGGCGATCAGAACTTGTAGATGCATTATCACAAATATTTGAAGTGGAGCGTTTGAATGAATATAGCCTTCCAGATGCTCCCGGAATTATTCATTTATTGATGAGGAACAAATACTATAAATTAAAAATACCTGCCAGATATAAGGAAACCGGAAATGCAAAGGCATGCCTTGATGTTTCCATACTTGAAAACCTGGTATTTAAAAATATTCTTAAAATTGAAGACACACGTTCAAGTGAACGTATTTATTTTCTAAACGGGGCTGAAAGTCCTGAAAAAATTAAATATTTGCTTGATGAAAAAAAGGTAAGGGCTGTATTCGCACTCTATCCGCTTGATATTAAAGATGTAATAGAAATATCAGACGCAGGGGAAACA
>CAILMK010000082.1 GCA_903835275.1 uncultured bacterium
ATTTTATCCACCTTGAATTCCTTTGCACAAAAGAAGATTCCAAAAAAGTTTGGTGTAATTGTGTTTTATGAATTGGGATGGAATGGCGGTGACCTTGATTTACAAATTAACGATATAAAGGTCGGAATGCTGAAAAAAAATTCAAGGATAACTCACAAGGTTTTTTCTCAGGGAACATTTTTATTAACAGCTTCCCAGACGCTTGAGGGTCCATATAATTCAATTAACACAATAATGAAGCAATCTAACTTCGATATTGACCACAACGATACAATTTACTTACGTCTCTGGTTTAGTGGTGGCGATATATTTGTTTCAAAGAGAACAAGAAACGAATATTTGCAGAATCTGGAAAACCTCAAAGCGAACGATCAATTAACTCCCTCTGAAGAATATTCATCGGGCGAATTACCTTCCCGCAAAAAAGGATGGGACAATGATTTTTTTTCTGAAGAAATGCATGATTTACCATACATACATCCTCCAGTGCCGGAAACACCAATTGCCTGCGCAAAGCACAGCGGAACCGGATTCCTTATTTCCAGTGAAGGATACATTGCTACCAGTTTTCATGTTATTGACAGCACAAAAGAAATAACTGTAAGAGGCATCAATGGCAATCCAAATTCTTCTTACCCGGCTACTGTGGTGATGAAAGATGCAAAAAACGACCTCGCTATTCTGAAACTTGACGGCAAGGTGGCACTGGATACCATCAAATACTCTATCACAAAAGAATCTCTTCATGTAGGGCAATCCGTTTTTGCCCTGGGATATCAAATGCCGGATTCTATAAAAAGTCTTGTAAATCTTAGTGTAGGATTGGTAAATTTCACAAGCGGTTTTCAGGGAAATTCTAATTCATATCTGCTTACCACTTCGGTTCAGGATGGGATAAGCGGAGGGCCTGTTTTTGATGATATGGGACGTATCATCGCCATCGTTAATTCAAAACACCTTGATGAATGTTATGCCATCAAAACGAAGTATTTGATTCACCTGATGAAGAAAGCAAAACCAAAGATAAAGTTACATGATGACAATAAAATTACCAATCAGACTTTGCAGGCACAACGAAAAGAAATATCGAAGTTTGTTTATACGATTATTGCGAAGTGATTACGTCCGCCTCCGCGGAACGAAAATTACGAATTACAAATTTAAGATCCTTCGCTTCGCTCAGGATGACAACTCACACCTTCAATCCTTCACAAACTCGCCATCTACTACTTCAGCCAGGAAAGCTCACTACGCACTTCCTCACCCTGCATCAAATCTTCGAGGTAGTGTTTAACAGAACCTTTTTCAGTGGCGCGTTTTTCCAGCTCCGCCATTGGCAGGTTGAATTGTATCTCGCCGTCTTTTAAAAGTGCAAAATTATCTCCCACTTCCGCGATGACATCAAACTGGTGAGAAGTAATCAGTATGGTTGTGCCTCTTGCTGCAAGTGTTTTGAAAAGCGTACAACATTTCTGAACGGAAAGAAAATCCATTCCGTCAAAGGGCTCATCTACGATCAGGTATTTCGGATTATGCAGCAATGCGGATGCCAGTGAAACCTTGTTTTTCATTCCCTTGGAATAGGAATCAATTTGTTTTTTAGTATCCATCGGCAGTTCAAAATATTCCAGCAATTCATTAATGCGGATACTGTATTCTGCCTTGGGAATGCCATACATTTCACCTACGAATTCAAGGTGTTCCTTCGCGGAAAACTTAGGCATGTAGATGGGTTTATCAAATACATATCCTATTTTGGCACGGTAAGGAAAATCGTCCATTTCTATGCGTTCACCATCTATCCAAACTTCCCCTGAATCCTTTTCAAGCAATGCCGCGATGATATAAATAAGAGTGGATTTACCCGCGCCGTTTGCACCCAGCAATGCCTGAACTTTTCCTGTTTCCACCTGTAGGTTTACCCCTTTAAGAACCTGTTGTGTCTTAAATGTTTTCCGGACGTCTTTAACTTCAATCATACTCTTATTTAATCATGTATTTGTAAAACTTGATTCCCCTTACAGTACTTAGCTCGTACCTCCACAAAAGAATCAATATGCCAATTATTACTATCAATAAAAAATAACTATGCCAGATGCCCCATACAATACGAATACCCATGGATGTAAGCAGGTAGCAAAATGTAAAAACAAGTGCCGCCGCAGTGTATTGCCAAAATTTTCTTTTGATCTTTACGTAATCGGAATTACTGATCACATTACCCACTATGGTTGCCATTATCAGTAATATTTCAAAACGCAAAATATTCCTGAATGCGTCCGCCAGTGGTTCATGTGTCAGGATGATCAGGATCAGTTCCGCGGCAATATACCATGCATTGAACCAGATAAAATATCCAACATTATGCAGCCATAATAATTTTTTCAAAGGGAAACGCGATACCCTTACCAGTTGTAAATTAATATTGCTTCTGCGTATCACATCATAAAAAATCCCCTGCAGGAAAAATATACCTATCCTGGAAAGATCCGTGGTGAGGGCAAAGAAATGATACACTGTAAATATTACGAAAATCATCGGCACAAGGTATGCCCGTGATTTATACTGGTATTTCAGAAACTGTACTAACATTAGCGCTTCCTCGCTTTTAATTTTTCAAGAAGTTCTTCGTCATAGAATGGATATTTTCTCAAAACAACTTTAAACAGATACAAGCCAACATAAAAACATACTACTGCCATGAGTACAAAAGCAAGCACTATTGTCAGGGAATGGTTGGGAAAAAACATAGCCCCTTTTTTAATATAATCCGTCATTCCGTGACCCGTTTTTTTTGATCTCATTAAGGCAAAAGGGATGACGAAAACCACAGGTGCAAAAGCCCTGAAAACATAGAGAAAAGCCACTTTCCTTTTTACCATCAATAAAAAACTGAGAAAAAGAAAATGATAAGCTATATAAGTAAGGATTATACATGCAAGCACCCCCGGCGCCATGTATAATTTGTTTACGATCAACTGTCCAATAATATAAATAGCAACCAGATAAAACTTTACGCTCATCATTTCTATCGTAACAAGGGTTATGAATTTCTGCATGATTGATTTGGGAAATACCAGTATATGATTCAACTCCAGCGGAGAGGTAAAACGGATAATGGAATTATCAAAATAGATCAACAGATATGCAATTATGGCTATGTGAAGGTAATTATAGCTATATAAATGGTTATGATCAATAAGATCGCTTACAAAAAAAGTTCCGAGGCAGCCAAAAATTATATACATTAGGGCAATACTTAAAAAAGCGCGCCATCCGCTGCTTTTTAAAAGTCTCCAGGAGTATTTCAGGTTATTCAACATGTGGGCGCAAATATAGGGTATTCTTGGAAAGTCGTCAACTAAAGGCTTTTGTTATAATCTTTCGGTGATTAATTGTCCTCTTTATTTCTTGACCGCATTATTTTTCTAAATGAGATACTGTGCTCTTCCAGACCTTCCGTTCCCAGCAGATAACCGTAGGGATTCAGCTCAGGAATATTATCGCAGAATACTTTTAAAATCCCCACCATGGGTATGAAAAGTATCATCCCCATAACGCCCCAAACTTCTCCGCCAATAAGCAAGGCCATAAAAACAACGAGGGGATTTACACTCACTCTTTTCCCTACAATGCTTGGCGTAAAGAAATTGGATTCCATTAAATGTGTGATCAGGAAAACGATTGCCGTACCCAGAACATACCATGTAGAATCCTTGGAGAGAAACGTTAAAATACAACCGAGTAATGCACTTATAAATATCCCGATATAAGGAACAATATTCATAAATCCGGCTAATATACCCAGGAAAATAGCAAACGGAATTCCGAGGAAGGAAAGGCCTGTACCGACGCACAAGGCAACAATAATAACAACGATAAAAACGCCGGAAATATAGCTGTGTATAACAGCACGACTATCAATAAGGATATGCATTATCTTTTCGTGCGAGCTTTCAGGGCTTACCCGCAAAATAAAATTCTTGAACTTGGTACGGTAAAACAGAAAGAAGAAAATATAAAAGCAAATAATGGCAATCGTTGCCACTGCAGTGGTTGTACTGGTCACCATGTTTTCAATGATGGCCCCGCTGCTTGAAATGAGATCCTGCAACTGGCTTTTTATCCATTCTATTTGCTTGTAGGGAGTAAGACCGGTTTGATGGTGAATATAATTCTGTATCAATTGCAATTTAACATTGACCTGACCCTGAAGCTTCGGAATTTCATCAATAAAACTAATAACCTGTGTTGAAAGCATATACACAACCCCAGCCAATACCAGGAATATAAAAAGCAAGACCAGAAAATTAGCCGCCAGTCGATGCATTCTGACTTTTTCTTCGAGAAAACGAACCACCGGAAAAAGCAAAATGGAAAATATTGCCGCCAGGCAAAGAGGAACCATGAAGCCCTTGGCAAAATAAAGTCCTGCAAAAAGAAGCGAGAAAAATGCCAGCATGATGGTAGCTCTGATGAAAAACGGGTACTGCTTCATGCGTCAAAGATACAAAATTGCAGTTTCGCCGGATTTTAAGATAATTTCAATCCTGAAGTTTAACAAAATAACAATAACTGTCTACCGGAAAAATGCCCGGTGGGGAGTTAATCCGAATTTGCTCAAAAACTGCATCAAACCAATGCTGAAAAGTCTAAAAAAAATAAAAAAGGCGTTAAAAAATGACCTCAATTCCTAATTAATTGATTATCAAATACCAGAAGAATTTTTATATTTAAAAGTTATTATTGTTTATAACAGTAATTAGCGGTTATTTTTCAATCAGGTGGAAACGCTTTGCTTTTCACTCTTACAACTGTAAGAAAATTCCAAATTGCACTCATTATAAAATGTGACTTGTTTTTAAAAAGACGTAATAACTATTAATAATTGTTTTACAATGAGTTAACAGTATTAAAAGATGTCTTTTAAATGGTCTTACTCAACAAAAAGGAAGATGTTATCGGCACTTTGAATGTGACCATAGTCTGGTAACTGATACAAGTTGATAGCATATATAGACGCAATTTTGAATCACTAATTGAAACTAATACTCTAAACGGCAAAAATTATGGAACTGTTAAAGTCCAAACATGAGTCAACACTCGACATAGTCAATAGTGTACTCACAGGAACTGCGGAGATGGGCATCACACATCTGACTACTGAAGACGAACAACTGGATGGCAGGCACATCCGGATTAACGGAAAGGATATGTTGAACTTCGGTTCATGCTCCTATCTGGGTCTCGAACTTGACGAACGCCTTAAGCATGGAGCCATTGATGCAATAATGAGATACGGCACACAATTCACATCATCAATGGCTTATGTATCAGTAACTCCTTATCTGGAGGCTGAAAGCTTATTGGAAAATATATTTAACCGCCCTGTGATC
>CAILMK010000083.1 GCA_903835275.1 uncultured bacterium
GCCATTTGCCCGGCACATTCATCAGAATCAGGGTTCGCAAAACTTGGTATCGGACTGCATAATTTGCGGTTATCAATAAGGCAGCAACTACCTAAATTATAACACCCACTAAAGCCTTTTAAAGTATCCACCGATACCGTCATTCCACTATGCTTCCATGCAAGCAATTTGAAATGGTAATTGCCATCCTTATTCTTTGGATCGAGTTTTATCGCATTGAGCGAATCAACGGAACTTGTACTAAAGCCGTTGATTTGCATGGTGCAGCTACTTTCCAAAGCATGACCAGCCCCTTTGTAATAGTAAATGGTATCATTCAATATTCCGCTCGAATATGCCCCTCCATACCTGACAGAATCCGCATCTGTATGTTGATCCAGGCTTCCATTATAGAAAACATTATAATGTCCACTATCCAATTTGGTATGTCCGTACAATTTGCCGTTTTGCAACAAGCTACTCAGTAAATATTCCAGGTCTTTTGCGGTCTGGTTAATGCTATCACAAACGAATACATTATAACCGCTGCATGTGGTACATCCATTCGAGCTTGAAGCTGTTACGGTTACAGGGTAACCCATCTGGTCTGCAAGATAATCCTTCAGGCGACTATAATATTTTACATTCCGTACTTTTCCTGCGGAGGTCTGATTAAAGGTATTTACTGCCGCTTCGTATTTTTGGCAGTCATTGCATTGCGTACAGGAAATCAGATTTATTGTCGGGGCGGAAGCCGCAATCGTGTTCATTGAATACGTTGACCAGTGCGTGACTAAAAAATGAGTGGGACTATCCAGGTGCATCCCGTGATGGAACATATCCGATTCAATGGCCGCTTTACAGTTCTGAAGGTTCAGGTCAATATTGGTGGTGGAAGGGGCAAAGCCATAGGTAGCTTGGAAAATGCTATCAAAAGCCAGCCCGATAATGACATGGCCGGAGGAAGAGGTATCATACGCCGTGGGGTGTAAGGTTCTTGCGAGGTTATAAATTTTGCTGATCGTATTACAGGCGCAAGTATCCAGCGTTTTGCTTGATTTATCCAGAGATGTGGGATTACTCCTGGCATGAATTATCTGAGGATCGCAGATTTCGGAAACCTGTGGTTGCGGAGTGCAATAGCTAATGGGATAACACGTCGTAGAACCTTTTATACTTACAGTGGATCCGCTGTCATTTACAGGCCATGTGAAATTATAATGAACACCGGGCGCAGTGGATGTATCCGCACTTATAGTACAACCGGAACAATAGGAAACATCAGAAAAATGGCTGTACGAATGAGGTAAGGTCAGTGTCAGATAACAATTAAAACCACATGAATCGAAAATGCGTGCCTTGAGAATATTCCCGGTAAACAACATGGGTTGATATTGCAGGTAGCATCTGTTTACGTTGTCACCCCGATACAAACCGGAACGATAATATACCGAATCAGCTCCGTTCAAAAAGAATGTATCCTTGTATGAATGGTGAACCGTTCCGTTAAACAGTGTTTTAAGTAATAAGGTAAGATCCGAAGCCTGTACCGTTGGCGCACTGCAAACAGTCGTGCCACTACCGGAACAATTTTTCACAAAGCCAAGATAATCGCGATATGACAGCGATAAGCCGAATAAGGAATTAAGATAGTTCTGAAGCAGTTGATAATAAATGACCGAACCAAAGGCATGAGGGTTTGCTGCATTAAAATTATTAATCGCACTTTGAACTGCCTGGCAATCCACACAGCCACCTGAAGTGCCTATATCTGGTGAGCAGGTAATCAGGCGGGGAACATATTCAGTATCCTGTTTCAGCGCATCAATAGAGGCTTGTAGCCAGGGTTCAGTTGTGTCATAAGGAGTAGTATAGCCAGCGTTCCAGGCATCGTTGCAATGACAGACAAGTTGCTGGAAGTTTCCAACAGGCACATGATAGAGATATAAAAACCAGTCGGCAGGTTCAACAACTCCGGGAGGTTTGGTAAGGGTATGTTTGAACAGGTAGTCTATATGTAATATCTTATCGCAACCGCATTGATCAAGGGTAGGTGAAAGATAAGCAAGGTAACCATTGCTCAGTGAATCATAAGGAGGAGGACTGGTGATTAAATTGCCATCGCATAAATCCTTCTTATAGTTAGCCCCGAACTTGCAAACAAATAAGTCATCAAAGCTTCGCAAATTCGTACATGCTCCGAACGTAATACCTGTATCAGAAACTTTCAGGGAACTTGCACCAAATGGATGTATGGGATCACAACCCGACTCGCAAATGCGCAGCATTGCATTAATAATATTAGTTGAATCCGTGTGCGAAATTGTATAATACTGCTTGCAACCTGTGAGCTTCATCCACCAGTTCTTTACATTGCCAACACAACTCCTGTGGCAGGACGCATTTACACTATCCATTCCGGTTGTGAGAACACTATCCACATGGCTTCTAATGGTATCAGGATTGAAGACATTGAAGCCCATCGTTGCAGACCAGCCTCCAAAGCGGGCGGTTTTTGTCGCATAGTAATCGCTATGGTGACAGGGCTGAAGTGTATCCGTATGTCCGGCATAAGCAGCACCACTTGAACAGTAAGTATAAACGGGGAAATGAGTAGATGCAGGAATGGCGGTATTGGTGCAGTCAAAGCTATATTTATCATGAGTGCTGTCATACGATGAAAGTCCTATACAGGCATCATAACATTTGTTTTGGATGGCAAAATTCTGACGTATATTTTCTTCGTATTTCTGCTTTAAGCCAAGGTACAAACTTCGTAAGGCATTCCAATAAATATCCTGATCGCAACTATCAGTGGTCATGTAATTGTCAATTGAAGTCCTGTCCAAATGCGCAGGATCGAGGCAGCCATAAACTGAAGTGCTGTCAATCCCCTGGTATTTGCAGGTTGCCATATCTGCGAGCATCCAAATGGAAAGATTATAGTGAGTATGTGTTACATTATCGTAAACTGATCTAAAGCTATCCATGTCCGCTTGCATTGCCATAGCCTGTGCATGAACATAACCGTGCATGGAACCTGTATAGACAGGATTGGTGGTTTCGAATAATATATCATGGGTAAAAGGATTGGGAACAAAGCCTTTTGCAAGGGCATCCTTATACGTGCTAATAGATTGCATGGAATCATCCCGTTGATAAGAAGCTCCATTGCTTATACACCAGCTATAATAGCAGTATTCAGGATGCAATCCCACCAATGATTTAGCCCACGAGCGTTTAAAATATTGCAAAAATTCAGCTTGCGATAACTGTTGCGGTGCATATTTTTTACCGCCTATCGTTACAGAATCTACATTGCCGGATTCATCCAGATAAGCACTGAGAGGATGTTTCCAGTTAGCCGTATCCCCACCCGGAAGATAATTCCTTCCTGAAGTATCATACACGGATAGAATATGCGTTCCTGTTGTATGAGTTATGGCTCCATATTGTCCGCCGGGACAAACGTCAGCGAGCATCATTAGATACGCTCCGTCACAAGGCGTGGCATAGCCTGTAGTATTATTGCTGTTATTGCCCGAACATGCCGAACTACTTTGTCTTTTATTAGCGGTATTGATATAGGAGCGAACGGTGCTAACACAAGTGGTGGTATCTACCACAAACAAGGCTGTATAACTATCTAAAGCAGCGTGGTTCACACTAAGGGTTTTACTCAGGAAGTAATTTCCTGGCTGCAAAGTCAGTACGATTGTTTTGAAACCGCTGTCAGGGCTTGCCGAGCAATGCGTATTATCGGCATGGTTTATCCTGCCAATGGTCGTATCAAGACTGTAAAAAGTTCTACCGCAATTATCGGTTAAGCGCAGGGACAGATCATAGACACAATCATCACAAACTGTTTTTGCACTGCAAGTTTTATAAGCAGAGGTATTCACCCCGTACTTGATGGTGTATGTTGTAGCATGTCCGCTTGCTATAAAGGATTCGTTTATTTCCAGTTTACCCGTAATCGAATCATAGGTATTCTTTGGCATCAGGTTATCCGTAATTACTACGGAACCCGAATCCGCAGCTTTAAGGTTAGGTGGGACATCTCCCGCCAAAGCGGTGGCAATTACCTTATCGGCAATATCTTTATAAGTTACCATGACCTGTCCGTTAGGGTCAATGGTAACCATTTTCTTGTAATGCGGGGCATAACCGATTTCATCGCCAAACAACCTGTTTAATTCTAATGGATCCGGAGTACCATACATATAACGGGTTTGGTGTGCGGTATCCAGTCCCGGTGCGCTTAATGAAGCCACCCTGTTTGTATTATCAGGCATATAACCCGTTTGAATGAAAGGATATCCATTTGCACGGGGCACGTAGGCTCCCTCTGCATAATTTTTATTGGGGTTCATTCCCGAATAATACAGTGAAGCCCCCGAAGTGGTATCCATTGGTTGCGCTGCAATTGTATCACAGCTTACAGGCATGAAATTAGCCGCACCATAAGCTGTATTACTCATATTGCGGTTGAAATTCTCGTAATAATGAATTGCAGAAGAAAATGCTGGCGAAGGCAAGACTTGTATTGCCTGTCTGCCATAATAATCATACATGCTTTCCTGCACAATCGCCTGGTAGTTGGAGTTACTTCGTGTAACTGTTTGTCTTTTGCGGTCGCTTCCGTCAAAATAACTTACCAGTTCTTTCTTTTTAGCTTCCTCTGCATACTCGGCGGAGTATTCCCAGTTAAGCTGCGGTTCGTGAGCAACGGTATCACTAATATAGTAATAATTAGGAAATGCACTCACTGTATGATTGGCATCATCTACTGTCCATTTTCCTACTATTTTCTGGTCAGGGTCGGTAATTTCCCTTCCATTAGGCCGCATACGGTATATGAGATAACCGTGCGGGTAAATCATGGTAATACGATAATTTGGTTCTGCGGTTGTTATTCGCGAAGCATGGCTGGCAAAACTCCATGAAAGCTTATTAGGAGGAATAAGCAAATAGCTACCTGCTGCATTTATATCGGCATCGCTGATATATGTCCATTCAAGGTCATAATCCTCTGCACCTGCGACGGGTGGCCAGCTAAGCATTAATTCATTTGAATCCGTATAATAGTGGGTGCTTATAGTAGTCGGTGTGCTTGCAGTGCAGGTAAAATCATAATATCGTTCTGCATAGATAAAACCTTCCGCATAAAGATTGGAAGGAACAAAAGCCCCGTGATTGGTGGTAACGCTGACAATTCTGGCTTTATATTTTTGCGCCCCGTAAAAACGGTAAGCGGTCAGGTCTTTGTAATTGGTTCCCTTGGCAGGGTTATAGTCAATCGAAAGTGTAACGGTATCGGTACGGGTTAGTCCATGCCAGTTATCATATTCCTGAATGGAGAATTTTACCCATACTTTAAATGCAAAATTATAATTTGCCCTGCTGGAAGGACTGAACGTAAGTTTCAGTACATCCGTAATTTTTTTGTTGGTATAGGTAAAACTTGTCAGGCTCCAGTGCATGGAATCCAATACGGTAAGGGTGTCCCCCGCCGCTATACTGTCCCGACCATTATCATATTCCTCTATCGCAGCCTTTGAAGGCTGGATACTTGCCAGGCTTATGAATATGACCAGGCCAAGTCTAAATAATATGTTGGCAAAGGACTTCATTCTTTTTTGTAATCAAATTTGTACCCTTTGTATTGTGGGTTAAGCAGGAATTTGCCATTCCTGAATACCCCGTATTTTGCTATCGAAAAATTGACTTGTCCTGAAATAGGTTGACCGTTATGTCGCAACAATTCAATACTCAATTCTTCATAAACGGCCCAAAAGGTTTTTTTTAGGAATTTCGATATAAATAAGTTTGGTTAAAAAGCGGCTGAAAGTTTTCCAGCCGCTTCCTTATTTCCATCGGTCAGATTATTCCTGACAGGTTGCTCCTCAGCAGAGCCTGTTTCCGCTTCATCTGACTTTTCAAAGTTAGTATATTGTTTGTTCTTCCAGAGCCTCTTTAAAGGCTTGCTGGTTTTGTGAGCTTGGTTAGGTGTCAGGTAGTCGCAGCTCATGTGAATCCTGCTCTTATTATACCGTCTAATAGCAATATCTACTGCTTCACCAGCTTGCTCATGGCTGTCAAATGTTTTCTCAAGTCCTAATTCTGTTTTCAATATGCCGTTGATGCGTTCAGCAATCGCATTATCATAGGGGCTTCCCGATTCAGTCATGCTGATAGATATTTCATTTTTTGTGAGCAATTCAACACAATCATTACTGCAATATTGAAAACCCCTGTCAGAATGGTGCATCAACGGATGCGTATAGATTCTGTTATCAATCGCCAGGCTTAAAGCTGTCAATACTCCTTGGCGTGATAGATCCTTACTCAATGCGTACCCCATTATTTTTCTTGAATAGGCATCAGTGGTAAGACATAAATAACTGAACCCTTCCTTCAATCTGATATAGGTAATATCGCTTACAAATACCTGTTCAGGCATAACCACTTTTAAGGTATTGAAGATATCTTTATATTTTTTAAAGCGATGCATGGAATTTGTAGTGACGGTATAATTCCTTCGCCGTTTAACCAGTAAACTATTTTGACGCAGAATGCTAAATAGCCGATCCCTGCCAATGTATATTTTTTTTCGTTTGAGCATTTGTTTTAACTTTCTGCCTCCGGTTCTCGGTAGCCCTTTCTTTATATGTTTTACTTTTTCTACAATTATATCTTCTTCCAAATGATCTTTCTCTTTACGTTTCTCTCTCTTGTAGAGAGCTTGTTTAGACATTTCAAAAACCTTGCACATTTGGTTTAAAGATAATTTAGGATGCTCCTGTTTTACCCTCCTCACTGCTAAAGCCCAAAGTTTTTTTTTAAATCTATTCCATACCTTGATTTAGCTAACCTGACTATTTCCTTATATAGATGGGCTTCCATCTTAGCATGTTTCAACTGCTTTAAGAAAAATATCTGCTGATTAGAATCATCTATGGATCTCAGGGTTCTTGCCCGTTTCTCATCCTGTTGCTTCAAAACTTCTTTTCCAAACTTTGTCCTCCAATCTGATAGTATGGAATTGCTTACCCCGCATTTCAGCCTTGCTTGCTTCAGGGTAAGCACTTTCTCATCAATCTGTTGGACTACTTTTTTCTTGAAACTATCTTTGAATAGCTTGTTAATCCGTTTCTGCTCAATGTTTTCTACCTTTGTTCTCATAATGGTTATGTAAAAGTAGTCAACCTTTATAAGGACGTGTCAAAGATTTCGTGCAAATCGTAGTGTATGCATTTCCGTATGCAATCAAATATACAGTCTTGCAAATCGCTCATTAATAATTGTTTAGATAAGTTTATAATCATCCTGAAAGGATCTTTTTTTTGTAATTTACGCACTATCACAATTGTCATTCAGAAGGAAACTTGCCCGTATTTTTGATAAATTTGGAACATGTAATGGCGCAGGTTTTGATCATGTAATAAATATTCTTGCCTTTCAAATATTTTATCACTTGCGCTGGCAAGGTTCGTTCTGAATGACAGCTCTTCGTGTACAGTGTTAATCTGTAAAATCAGAGTGCCTGGTAGAGATTCAATCACAAAATCTTTTTCCACAAAAAACTTTCATCGCTTTCATTCACCAAAACAAATCCGTTCTTTTCCAATACCCTGATGGATGCTGCATTGTTTTTATTTGTTTCTGCTGTGACAGCTTTGAGCACGCCGTCACTTTTAGCCCATTTAAGAATCCCGCCGAGCGTTTCCGTCATATATCCTTTGTTTTCATGGGGACCCAGTGTCGCTGCACCAAGTTCCGATTCTCCTTTTTCATTCGCTTTCCCTTTGAAACAGATCGTTGATACGATCATGTTTTTCGTCCTTGATATACCAATCCAGATGGTATAATACAATGCATTTTTTGTCGCGTCCCTCATGTTCGGAAAGATGCGGCTATCCAGAGATGACTGGAAATTTTCCGGTACAATTCTTGGAGAATTATTTATCCCTAATTCTTCTTCCAGACTTCCATCATTACAGGCAAACTTATTGAGTTGCTCAATACTTAATGGGATAAGAATCAGATTTTGAGTTTCCGTTTGCAATGGGATAATACTTGTCAGCAAATTTAGTACATGGGTTTTAGATTTTGTCATTTGTTGATGTTAAATTTTAGAATTTATATAAATCTATTGTTCATTTGCTATTTTATTATAATCTAATTTGAAACCAAGAAATCTTTTTAGTCGTTGCAATTTACTTAGATGTATGTACCTGATTACGGGAGAAATTCCTCCTGCAAATAATAATTGTTTTTCCGCTACAATACCACATTGCATATCAGGTCTTTTCCCCATGCAAATATTTAAATTATAAGAATGAAGAACATTTTCAAAAGGTAATTCCTGTTTTGTATAACCAATTTTGATTATTTGCAGAATGATTTTCTTTTGAATCAGGCTATCCGGAATTGTAAGATTAAATTTTCCATCAGCATTCGTAAACATGCCTATTGGTCTGTTCTTTAACTTAACAATGACATCAATGACAGGTCTGTTTGTTACTGAATCCAGTATTGTGCCGGTAATTCGCTTTAGATTATCAGGTATTATTTCTCTTTTTACGAAAGGGCCGAATTCGTCATTGGGTGATGTATTATTTATCAGTGTTTCAGTGTTTACGTTTTCAATTGGAAATTCCTTCGCGTCTGTGACATGGAAGAGACTAAGAAAAACCGCTATTCCTAAAATGGCTTTTGAATAAAACGAAGGTCTGATTTGTTGTGGTGGAAGTATAAACCTCTGAAGTTGCTTTTCATTAAATTGTCCGCAGGTATTTACCCTTGGTGTTTCAAAATATTTCAGCAAAGCAGCATCAGAATAAGTGCTGAAATCGACCACGCATTTTTGACAACTTGCGCAGAATTTCCCCTGCTCGTGCGGGAGCATTTTGTCCCAATTTTCATGGCAGGGATCGGGAATGGTTATCTTTAAGGTATTCATGGCTGTAATTTTACTCTATCGAATTTAAGCAATGAATAAAAAATGCGGAAATACAAAAAAAGTGATTTATCGCTTAGAAAGTCCACAGTCGACGGTACACAGTCCACTATATTTAGTAGTTTGGATATAATATTAAAAGCTGAATTTCAATTCTCAATTGGCTTCGCCGCAGCGAACGAAATTCGCAATCCTAAATATCCTCCCTCATCACAGACTTTTTTCCATCAGAATACGGCTTGATATGCAGGGAGCAAAGCTTCACGATCTTTGCTATGCGTTCCGCTCTTTTATCGGGTGTTTTTAGATTGGAATGCCAGATGTACGAGAACTTATCCGTATTGGAAAGTTTCTGAAAAAACTCATATGCTTTTTTGTTTTTCTTCAGTGCCTTTTCAAAATCTTCCGGCAAGGGATTATCGCCTTTCAGACTATATGCCTTGTCCATATTTCCGTGCTTTACTCCATGGTCGTAGGCTCGTAATCCCGCTTCGGTCATTTTGCCTTCTTCAATAAGTCTCGCTACTTTGTTTTTATTAATGAGGGACCAGATACTCTTTGGTTTCCTGGGAGTGAAACGTATAGTATAACTTTCTGCATCGTTCCCTTTCCTGACACCATCTATCCAACCGAAACAAAGGGCTTCTTCCACAGATTCTTCCCAGTTAATGCTGGGTTTTCCAATACCTTTTTTGTAAAATATGAGTTCCACTTCCGTTTCTTTAGCATGATTTTTCTCCAGCCATTTCCGGAACTCCTTTCTGTCTTTTGCGTATATGGATTTCATGGGGCAAAGATAGTGAAAATATAAGCCCCTTCCGTCCCCCAAAGGGGAAACCTGCTTCGCAGCATTGTGCAGGGAAAGTCCCCTTCAGGGGATTTAGGGGCATTCAAATGCTAAGTGCTAATTTCGGATAATTGAAAGCTAATAATTCCTAAAACCTTTTCCATTTCATTTTCAACTTCTTTATTAGTGAATCGGATTATTTTTACACCCCATTCCATCATAGTTTCATCTCGGTACTTGTCGTATTTTGTCTGGTCGCTTTCCTTATGATACCCACCATCAATTTCAATTACTAATTTAGCACGATGACAATAAAAATCAGCAATATAAATGCCTATTGGATGTTGAGATTTAAATCGAAATTTATTTATTTTACTTGCTGAAAGATGCTCCCAAAGCTTTATCTCTTGTGGAGTCATGTTTTTTCTTAATTCTATTGCATGAAGAAAGATATTTTTCTTTGCTCCATAAAACATATCTTCGGATGATCTCTTCATATACGTTGCAAATATATAAATTGTTTTTGCTCCTTCGTTCCTCCAAAGGTGAAAACTACTTTTCAACGTGGTGCAGGGAAAGTCCCCTTTAGGGGATTTAGGGGCAGGAGAGTGGTTGGAATAGCTCCCTCAAAAATTTTGGCAAAGTATTTGTCATATAACAATTCTACGAACAAAAGCTTGTATGAAAACGATTGCTTTTACTCTTGTATTCAGCCTGTGCGCGGTGGCATTGGTTCACTCACAAACCGTGAAGGAACTGGATAATACCGCGCAAGGCTGGTCAGGAGGAATTTGTTGCATTTCCGGGGCAAATTACATTTTCAACATCGAGTTTTCCGGTTTTAACAACGAACCCATTCCCGATACCATCTGGGTAGGCGGGCAGGATATTCCATTGGTCATTACCGATAGTGCCCTGGATGGAATGACTGCCAATGCGCGGCGTTTCCGTATGGGGAAAACAATAAAATTTCAATTTGCTGTCGGTATTTCCCACAATGAAAAGAGCGAAGGATTGCCGGGATATGAAGAATACAAGCCCAAACCTGCACCGATTCAATTTACAGGCGTCGCCCTTATTTCCTACCATGAAAAAGGCAGTCCCCAAAGACAGTATTATGTAGTGAAAAAAGTCAGGGAACTGGAGTACCAAAACTACCCATAGGGTAGAATACGGTAGACAGAATACAGAAAACAGTAGATGTATGATGTGACTATTCTCATTAATACTTCAAGCTATTTAGCTCTCAACTAAATGAAGTCTTTTATTGTTTCTAATTAAATCCTAAATTCTGTCTCCTGTATTCTGTATTCTGTATTCTGATTCTTACCTTTGCAGCATGAGTACGAAACCACAAGATATTTTCCCGAAGATCATTTCCCATTGCAAGGAGTACGGATATGTATTCCCGTCCAGCGAAATTTATGACGGCCTCGCGGCAGTGTACGACTATGGTCCGTACGGGGTGGAACTCAAGAATAACATCAAGCAGTACTGGTGGAACGCCATGACGCGCATCAATGAGAACATTGTAGGCCTCGATGCGGCCATTTTCATGGCTCCCAAGGTATGGAAGGCCAGCGGGCACGTGGATAGCTTCAGCGACCCGATGATCGATAACAAGGATTCCAAGAAGCGCTACCGCGCGGATAACCTCATAGAAGATAAGATTGCCCAGTATGAAAAGAAAGGCAAGACCGATAAGGCTGCTGCCCTGCAAAATGCGATGGATGCCTGCCTGGTGGAAAATAACCTCGGCGGCTTGAAAGCCCTGATAGAGGAACATGAAATTGTGGACGAAACCGGCTCCAAAAACTGGACGGATGTGCGCCAGTTCAACCTGATGTTTGCTACTCAAATGGGTTCCGTAGCGGAAACCGCAGATGAAATATACCTGCGTCCGGAAACGGCACAGGGGATCTTCGTGAATTTCCTCAATGTACAGAAAACCTCCCGCCAGAAGGTTCCGTTCGGAATTGCACAGATCGGCAAGGCGTTCAGGAATGAAATTGTGGCACGTCAGTTTTTATTCCGCATGAAGGAATTTGAACAGATGGAAATGCAGTTTTTTGTACGTCC
>CAILMK010000084.1 GCA_903835275.1 uncultured bacterium
AATGTGTAAAGCTTTTTATAGTCCCCGTGCTCATTTTCAGCCACGGAAAAATCGCGTGAATCAGCATCAAAAGCGATGCAGATGGAATAAGATGCAATCTGTTTCCATTTGGCGTGAATTTCCCCGGAAGCTCCAATATCCAGTAAAACAGGAGGCTTGGAAACGAGTGTAGGGTGCTTAAGTATTTTGGAGATAAGGCCTTCCATAGTGGCGCAAAGATAGAAAGATTGGTTTAAATAGAACTATGCTACAAGTAAGCGAATCATTTTCGGTCAAATTATCAAATGCAAAATTACCCGGAAAAAGAAAAACCCCGCTTAAGGGCGGGGCTTTTCTAATCTTTATTTTTTAATACTAATTAGCTGAAACAGTATATTTTGATGTTAGTGTAAAGGTAGTACTATTTGGAATAGTATCATTAGTGCTTGCATCTGCACGGATGTTAACCTGATTCTGTTTGAAATAATTAGCCAGGTTAATCTTGCTGTTAATCGGGATGGTTATATTTGCGCCCCCCTTTGGAATAGGACCAATACTTGCAAATTTTTGCTCCGCAATTCCGCTGGCACTTATATAAAGGCTCATGCTATCAAAAGCATCAAAGTTCATACCGCTAGGTGATATGATTGTTAATTGCGCTTGCTTGATGTACAATGTTTTAACATCCAGGGCAGTAATATTATTTGCTTTTTTGATGCTATCCAATTGCGGTTTGAATCCAACAGCAGCAATAGAGGCAGTGCCTTTAGTATGCACCGGAGGTACTGTAAAGGTTACGGCGTTAGCAGTATAGTCAAAGGTAACAGCAGGTATAACAGTTGATAAGTCAGTTTTTTTAGTGCAACTCTCATTAAAGAGGATAAATACTGAGAGAATTGCGATAGCTACGATAGATTTTAAATGTTTCATGCTTAATAATTTAGTTGAAGGAAATTAATTGAATGACCTAAATATTGAGCAAATATAAGAAAAATGCTCTGAGTTTAAGATCCATGTTAAAATCCGAGGGCAGAAATTGAGACTCTAAACGCGGTATAATCGGGAGGCTAAAATATGGATAGGGCCATAACCAAATATATCTATCAGGCATCCAAGTGATTATTGCCACACATATTGGAGTCTATCAGGATAGTGTTGTATTCCTGATTTTCAGTCTTTTGCTGTGTAGTTAGTCCCTCGATAAAAAAATCTTGGAATCTTAAATGGTAAATCAAAAATTCACAGTACCTTTGCACTCTCTTTTTTTAGAAGAGGTACGTTTAAATTTTTAGAACCAGTGGATTCATTAAGTTATAAAACAATTTCGGTCAATAGTAAGACCGCTACTCACAACTGGTACATCATTGATGTTCAGGACCAAATAGTTGGACGTGCTGCGTCCAAGATTGCCAATATCATCCGCGGCAAGAATAAACCCGATTTTACCCCCCATGTAAATGGCGGAGATAAAGTAGTGGTTATCAATGCTGATAAGGTGAAATTTACAGGCAAGAAGATGGGCGATAAGGAATATATCCATTATACAGGATATCCCGGTGGCCAGCGTTTCATCACTCCTGAAAAGCTGATGGCTAAAAAGCCTGAGGATGTGATCACCCTTGCTATCCGCGGAATGTTGCCTGCCAATAAACTACGCAAGCAATTCCTTTCCAACTTGCATGTATACGCAGGAACTGAGCATCCACATGATGCGCAAACTCCTAAAGTATTGGATTTAAACAAAATAAAAAGATAATTTACGTTATTTACGTATTAATATATGGCATATACAATAGCAACCGGTAGAAGAAAGACATCCATAGCAAGGGTTTACCTGAGCCCTGGTGTTGGCAATATCATTGTTAATGGTCGTGAGTACCAGGAGTATTTCCCTACCAAGATCAAGCAATTTCTGATAGAACAACCAATGAACATGACCCAGACAACCGGTCAGTTTGATGTTAAGGTGAATGTAAAAGGTGGCGGTATTACCGGCCAGGCAGAGGCTATCCGTCTCGGAATTGCCCGTGCTTTGGTAGAACTGAACCCTGAAGCAAAACCAATTCTGAAAGAAAGAGACCTTATGACTCGTGACCCACGTATGGTGGAACGTAAGAAATTCGGTAAGAAGAAAGCAAGAAAGAGTTTCCAATTTAGCAAACGTTAATAGATACAGATGCAGGATAATAATAAAGGCGTTAATGTGCAGGATCTGCTTGAAGCAGGCGTACATTTCGGACATCTCAGGAGTAAATGGGATCCACGTATGGCTGAGTACATTTTTATGGAAAAGAACGGGATTCACCTTATTGACCTGAACAAAACAGCAATCAAACTCGAGGAAGCCGCTGCCGCGATGCGCAATATTGCGCGTTCCGGAAGGAAAATACTTTTCGTAGCTACTAAAAAGCAAGCTAAGGAAATAGTAAAGGAAGCAGCTATCCGTGTAAATATGCCTTTCGTAACAGATCGTTGGCTGGGCGGAATGCTTACCAACTTTGCTACAGTAAGGAAGTCCATTAAGAAAATGACCAACATTGACCGCATGGTGGCAGATGGTACTATCAGTACCATGGCTAAGAAAGAGCGTTTGATGATGAGCCGCGAAAGGGAAAAACTCGAAAGGGTACTGGGAGGTATCAATGACCTTACCCGTCTTCCTGCAGCTATTTTTGTAGTGGATATCAAGAAAGAACACATTGCAATTGCTGAGGCGCATAAATTAAACCTTACCTCTTTTGGTATCGTGGATACAAATGCAAACCCTAACGATGTGGATTTTGCTATCCCGGGGAATGATGATGCAACCAAATCAATTGCTTTGATCACTGAATATATAGTGAAGGCTATTGAAGAAGGTCTTTCTGAAAGAAAGATCACTAAAGACAAGGAAGAAAAAGAAGGTGCAGTTAGCGCAGAAGCAGCTCCGGCGGCAAGCGAAGAAGCATAAAACTTCATTCATAAATATAGATAGGGATGAGGGTCGAAAGCTTTATCCCTATTTTTTTAACATTTAACTAACCAAATTTTATAAAATCTATATGGCAATTACAGCAGCAGACGTAAACAAGCTGAGAACCGTAACCGGTGCAGGTATGATGGATTGCAAAAAAGCCCTCGAAGAAACCAATGGTGATTTCGAAGCGGCTATTGATAACTTGAGAAAGAAAGGCCAGAAAGTAGCTTCCAAGCGCGCAGACCGCGAGGCTAATGAAGGTGTGGTAATAGCTAAGACTACCAGCGATAATAAGAAAGGCATCATTATAAAACTTACCAGCGAAACGGATTTCGTATCCAAGAATGCTGACTTCATCAAATTTGCTGAAAGCATAGCTGAAACCGCTATCGCTGAAACTCCTGCTACGCTGGAGGATCTGAAAGGCAAGAGCATCAATGGTAAATTGATCTCCGACCTTATTGACGAGCAAGTTGGTAAGATCGGTGAAAAAATCGATGTTACTGAATATACAGTTATGGAAGCAGAAGATGTGGTTGCTTACAACCATGCAGGTAACCGTATCGGTGTGCTTGTAGCGCTTAACCAACCTCATTCTGATGCTACATCTGGTGCAGGCAAGGATGCAGCCATGCAGATTGCAGCTATGAATCCGGTGGCTCTTGATAGCAGCGAAGTAGATCCTGATACCATCGAACGCGAATTGCAAATTGCACGTGATCTTATCCGTGCGGAAGGCAAGCCTGAAAATATGATCGAAAAGATCGCGCAAGGCAAGCTGAACAAATTCTACAAGGATAGCACACTGCTTAACCAGGACTTCGTGAAGGATCCTTCCAAGACCGTTAAGAAAATGATTCAGGATGCAAATCCTGATCTACAAATTTTGAAATTCAAGCGAGTAGCTTTAGGAGAATAATTTATAGAAAGGGGCTTTTAATTAGCCCCTTTTTTATGGGGTAAAAAGTAATAAGTAGAAAGGTATACGGAGTAAGTAAAACGACTTACTTGAGATTAGTGATAATCTCAGGAACGAGCAAGTCCCCCTTTGAAGGGGGTAGGGGGATGACTGGAAGCCTATAAAAAACCACGAACCACAAAAACAATTAACTTTACAAGCACAAACACAATCGGTATGAAATACAAAAGAGTCCTGGTAAAACTTAGCGGTGAATCCCTGATGGGTGAAAAGCAATTCGGTATAGATCCGGATGCATTAAGCCATTATGCAAGGGAGATCAAGAAAGTGGTGGAGATGGGTGTCGAAGTCGGCATCGTAATAGGAGGAGGAAATATATTCCGCGGTTTATCAGGCATCGAGAACGGTATGGCTGACCGTGCCCAGGCAGATTACATGGGTATGCTTGCCACTGTGATCAATGGAATGGCTCTGCAATCCTCTCTGGAGACACACGGACTCAAGACGCGCCTGCAATCTGCTATTAAAATGGAACAGGTGAGTGAGCCTTTCATTCG
>CAILMK010000085.1 GCA_903835275.1 uncultured bacterium
AGGTGTACTTGCCATTACCCAGTAGTTACCCAGGCGCAGATCATAAGGAACTTCTGCACCTTCAAAATCATCAATGTATGATACACCACCAGCTTCCCCGGGATCATTAATGAGTACCGGGTGGCCTGGATCTATCTGTGCATATTCCGCCTTGGCAAAGAAAGTTGATTTTTCTTTGGTATTAATGAAAGGTAATTTATTCACAAGCTGGGTAAGGAACCTTGATTCTGTGGAATAACTTCCATCCAGGCCCCACATCAGGTTTCGTATCGGCTCTTCCCCAACATTTACTTTTTGTGTAAGCGGCCTTTCACGGAGGTACATCAGTGTACTTCCAACATATAGGTCCTTACTGAATTTATATTCCGCGCGTCCGCCCATAAGGGTTTTTTGCTGGATACTGAAGAGTGTATTACTTTCAAGTTGCACGCGTATTACCGAGCCTGAATTTGCAATGCCCGGGTTGATTATTTTTACTCTTCCCAAAGTGTAATCTACAGTATAGTCTACGTTTTCGGTCAATAGCTGTCCTCCCGCATATACTTTTACGGAACCTTGTGGTACATTCACGGCATTCAGGGAAATATCACCTCCTGCAGATCCCTGGTAAGAACCTCGTAAACTAAATTTATTTTTATTGGTTTGCTGTATTGCTACTGACTGGGTAGTGGAATACAGTGAATCGTACACAAATGTTTCTCCCAACACCTTATCATGAAAACTATCTAAAAGATCTGCTCCGAAAGGTTCCAAAACAGGGAATATGATCTTACCCTGTGCGGCATTGATCGTATATCCATCAAGGAAGTCAAAGTTTCCGTCGGGCTTTGCTTCCTGGCTGGAGTTGAACTGGTCAAGTCCTAATATCCTTAAGAGTGGAATGCCATCTATGTTTTTCTGAGAAGGTACAGGAAGGTAATTCAGAAAGGATCCGCTGGTGTTATCTTCATAAATAACCTGCATCCTGAATCCTGTAGGCTGTACAGCATAACCACCGAATGAATAAATATTTTTCATCATCAGGTTCCAGATAGGAAGTGTGGTACGGGTATTTATTCCCCTCAGCATTTTCAGGAAAAGTACATTTGGAGTATTAGGGTCATTTGGAACGTCCCTGGCAAATTCTCCAATCTGGTATTTCACACCGTTCACTGTATATTCCACCGCTACTGCTAGGGCTGAACCATCAGCCAGTGGCTGGGTGAGGGATATATAACCAAGCCTTGAATTTATTGAAAATTCATTTGGATTCAGTTGCCGCATATTATCCGTTTTTACATAATCAAGCCCGGCTGAAAATGCATTATTGGTGGATAATGTAGTGGAGTTTTTACTCCTGTAGGAAGGATTGGTTGTTAATATGCTGTATAAATTGTTCGTACTGTTATCAGTTGGAGCACCCACGCGGTTGACGATAATATTTTTTTTGTTAACCACCAATTCGTCTTCACCAAGATCCATAAAGGCTACCGCACTTCGCGTATTCTGTACACTTCCATTGGTATTGGTTATCCATACTTCTACCCTTGTAACAACGATATTGGACATGGCAGGATAGTTCTGGTTAAACACATCATAGTGGTTTCTGAAATACTGGGCAAGGAAGAAATTCCTGTTTACATCGTATTTATCAGCGGTAATGTTAAAAGTTTGCCTTTGGGCACCATTTTCAACGGTAATTTCCTTTTGTTCGCTCTTGGACTGGGAATAAACTCCCGTCAGGAATAGTTTTCCAAACTGGAAGGATCCCTTGACACCGAAAAGGCTCTGGCTACCTGCAATCAGGGAGTTGGATTGTGGCATGGATACATCACCAAGCTCGATACTTTTAATGATCTCATCATCCTGCCCCTGGTAGTTTAGTTTTTTCTGGTTCTGGAAATCGAAACTTGCATCGGTATTGTAATTGATGCCCATCTTGATGCGATTTCCTATGTTACCCACAACATTCAGGTTCAGTTTCTGGTCAAACTTGAATTGAGTGGTTCTTTGTTCACTCAGTGACCAGTTTGGGTTTTGGATCCTGTTTATATCCATACCAAAAGTCAGTTCAGCAGTACCACGCGGTTGTATATCCACAAGGCCTCCGAAAAGATCCGTTAACATGGACGCGTTCGCTATTTTTGGAGGCAGGATTGATTTTTGAATCGCTGTGGATTGGGCCTGTGTCCGTTTTTTAAAGTAGTCCTGTACCCACTCCTTTGTATCCTGCTTGTTTTGATCCTTGAAGGGCACATATTGATCGTTGCTTACGTCTTCACTATCTACGGAAGTATTTATCTTATAATACTTTAATGAGGTATCCAGCTCTGTTTTTCTTTGTACAGAAGGAGGATTTTTAAGATCGAGGCTGCTGTTTTTTGCTTTTTTGTAAGGATCATCAGGGTTTACCTTAATAGGATAGCGAAGCTTGTTGGTATCCTGCCCTGCAACATTGGATGTGTCTGAACCTGTCTTCTTGGTAGTATCCAAAGGCGTAGCCGCCACTACCGGGGAGTCCGGAGATGACGGAATTCTGGAGGAAGATTCCGGCAAGGCACCTTTATTGGCAAAAGTGATAGCATAGATGGCTACTGATGCAGCGCATATACTTGCTGATGCCACGGCACTCTGCCATGAAAAACTAAATAACTTGTTCAAATGTCTTAACTACCTAAATTACAAAATGTAAAGGTTCAAATCATACGCAATGCCATTTTAATTAATTCTTCCACACTAATATCCGGATTATTTTCCTTTAGTACTTTTTCAACAACTTTTTCTGCCTGTATCTTATTGAATCCAAGCATTATCAACGCAGAAATAGCTTCATCACCCATGCGGCTTTTAGGCGTATGCCCTGCAAAACCCTCAGGAGCATCTTTTGCAAGTACGTCCTGAAGCTCAATTATGATTCGCTGCGCTGATTTAGGGCCAATGCCTTTGATCGTTTTCAGGAAACTTACATCCCCGCGGATAATGCCTTTTTTGATCTCTGCAGGTGCAAGGGAGGACAACATGGTCCTTGCCGTATTGGGCCCAACGCCGGAAATCGAGATCAGATGCCTGAAGAGGCTGCGTTCTTCCTCATCATTAAATCCATAAAGTGATTGCCCGTCTTCCTTTACTACAAAATGTGTGAGTAGTTTCCCACTCGTTTTGCCTGCCACCTTTTCATAGGTATGCAGTGAAATATTAACCTGGTAACCAAGCCCGTGAATATCCACCACCACGTAAGTGGGGGTCATCAATGTAAATTTGCCTTCCAGATATGCGATCATAAACCAATCAGTATAAACTGAGGCTTCGTTTCTTCCAAAGCCTTTAATTCGTTACGTAAAAATTTTTGCAGGGATAGGGGCATTCTACACAAACCCATGCAAATCAACTGTTTTGCAAAACTTAGTTTGTTTGGTGTAGACTGCCATCAGCGCTTTGAGGGGGAGATTCAATGCGCCCGTGCGGGAATCAATAACGTAAAAGTTTACCTATTATTTTATTTTTAGTTTTTAGTTTCTCGTGTTTCAGTTTTCCTTTTCTCCACAAAGCTATAAAATATGCTCCAAAATAAGTGAATGATTTTTAGATTGTGCATCCATAACTGCAAGCGCCGTCATATTTACGATTTCACGTACCGATGAACCAAGCTGCAATATATGTACTGATTTCTTCATTCCCAGCAATATCGGGCCTATGGCTTCTGCATGTCCCAGCTCTTGTAACAGTTTGTAAGAAATATTTCCTGCTGCCAAGGTAGGGAATATTAATGTATTTACCTGTTGTCCGACCAGATCACTGAACTCAAAAAAGTCATTGAGCAAAGTATTGTTTACTGCAAAATTTCCCTGCAGTTCGCCGTCAATGATCCATTCAGGATGCTTTTGTTTCAGAATTTCCACTGCCCGGGAAACGGTTCTTGTTTCCTCGGTATCAGTAGAGCCAAAATTGGAATAAGATAACATTGCTATGCGTGGCTCTATATTCAATTGGCGTACAGCCCGTGCAGTAAGTTCTGTGATGGTAACGAGATCCTCGGTGGTAGGATTCAGGTTTATAGTAGTATCGGCAAAAAATATAGGACCTCTTTTGGTAATCATGATATACATACCTGCCACCTTGCTTATACCATCCTGAACTCCTATAACCTGAAGGGCAGGGCGTATGGTTTCAGGGTACCGGCGGGTAAGTCCTGATATAAGCGCATCTGCTTCTCCGCATTCCACCATGCCGGCCCCGAAATAATTACGCATTCGCATCAGCTTAACACTTTCAATATGTGTAAGTCCGCGCCTTTTGCGATTAGCATACAATACTTCTGCATATCGCTTCGCGGCTTCTTCTTCGTAAAAAGGATCCAGGATGCGGACATTCTCCAGACGTAGGGAATGTTCTTTAATAAGGGCTTCTATTTTTCTCTTGTTTCCAAGCAGAATAGGTATTGCAATGCCTTCATCAAGGACGGTTTGTGCCGCCTTTAAAATTTTAGGATGATCCGCTTCCGCAAAAACAACCGTACGGGGATCTGCTTTTGCACGATTAATAATATTTCGTGTTAAAATGCTGTCAATTCCCAGGCGGGAACGCAATTGATCCTCGTATGCTTTCCAATCCGTAATTGCACAAACAGCCACTCCGGAACTTATTGCAGCTTTTGCTACTGCGGGCGCTATTGTATAGATCAGTCTTGGATCCACAGGTTTTGGAATAATGTAATTACGTCCAAAAGCCATGTCAGGATCATTATACGTACTTGCCACAACATCGGGCACAGGCTGGCGTGCCAGCTCTGCCAGCGCATAAACCGCAGCAAGTCTCATCTCTTCATTGATCTCGGTGGCACAAACATCAAGGGCTCCTCTGAAAATGAAGGGAAACCCGAGTACATTATTCAC
>CAILMK010000086.1 GCA_903835275.1 uncultured bacterium
GGGTTGATGCTCCATTTGCATTTAAACCATCTTTAAACGGATTAATGATAAAAGGTTTAATTATAAAAGGTTTAATTATGAACTTATAGACCAAAAAACCTATTAAAATGAGAAATAATAGCTCGCCCATAATTGTTTTTTAAATTTTATTCTGTATTCTGACTCCTGACTTCTTGAGCTATTTAAACACCACCAGCACCTGCCCCTTCTCCACGGCATCTTTTTTATGGACAAGGATTTTATCAATGGTTCCGGTTCCGGGGGATTTCAGGATGTTTTCCATTTTCATGGCTTCGAGGATCAGGAGCGGAGTATCCTTTTGGACTTCTTCGCCGGGGGCAACAAGTACTTCCACCACCAGACCGGGCATGGGTGCCTTGATGTCCTTGACGGTTTGTCCGCTGGCATAATTCATACCCAGTTTTTCAAGCAGGATGTCAAAACTATCTTTGGTGGATACAATATAGCGGGTGCCATTTACTTCCGCAACGAGGTTCTTTTCATCGCTTTGTTCGGCAATCACCAAACGGTAGGATTTATTATTCAGCAGCAGGTGGTATTCCGTATCTGAGATCTTCGCGATGTCCGGAACAAGGGCCACGCCATTCACCATAAAAGTATTATCCTTTATATCTACCTCAAAATCATTGTCTTTGTTAACTGTTATCTTCAGCATTTTAAACTATTTAGCTATTCGGGGCTCGAAGTTACTGAAATATAGCAAATGTTCATTCGTCAGTAAGACTTATGCAGGGCTTAGGAACTACTTTCCGCATGATGTTTGTTATTACTCGGATGCATAGATAGAGAATAATCCCCACCAAAAGTCAAGTACTTACGTATTAACTAATAATTAAACTGGTATTGTTTTAAGGGATTAACACTATTTATCGCGATTTTTGTATTTGCTCCCTGCCAAAGGGCTACTGCTGACCAACCAATGAAACGAATCACACTTATATTGCTTGTTTTTCTTGGCACTCTTCAAGTTAAGGGCTCGCATCTTGTGGGTGGTGATTTCAGTCTGCAACATATCAGCGGGCATGATTATGAACTGACTTTGCACGTATTCCGCGATTGCGAACATGGTATTCCCTGGTTCAATGAAAATGTTCATGTGGGTATGTATGACAAGGCAACTAATAAGATCGTACAGGATATTTACATGGGCGATATCATCAGTAATGATACGCTGGTATTTGTGGCGAAAAACTGCATACGGGTACCTACCGGTTGCACGCACATCGGAACCTATAAGACAAAAATAAGCCTTGATCCTGATGTATTTACCAGCACAGCAGGTTATTATTTCAGTTGGGAAAGATGTTGCCGCAATGTGATCATAAAAAATATTGATGTGGGCGTGGGCTCTTCCGGAAATACGGGGGAAGCCTGGTATATGGAGTTTCCGCCATTGGACATCATTAATTCCACGCCTGTGTTTAACAAGGATCCTTTGACGCTCCTTTGCGTGGGTAATCCTTTCACATTTAATTATAATTGTACTGATGTGGATGGTGATTCACTTGTCTATTCCCTTGTGACGCCTTTGAAAGGTTTTACCAGTGGTCTGAATCCCAATGACGATCAGCAGGTTTCACCTAAATATCCGGTATTGGATCCCGGCCCTTATCCTGAAGTAAACTGGGTACGCGGATATTCCCTCAATAATATCATGGATGCCACTTCAAAACTGGTAATTGATCCACATACGGGTCAGTTAAGCGTTACACCCAAATACCAGGGAGTCTACGCTATTTCCATTCGCGTAGAGGAATATCGGCACGGTAAAAAACTTGGGGAAGTCAGGCGCGAATTGCAACTGACTATCAGTTCATGTGCCAATAATCCCGCGCCGCAATACAGTGATTCCGCCAATAATAATGTGTATACCATACATGCCTTAGATACGCTGCATTTTCCGATAGATATTGTGGATCCGAACAAGGATTCTGTGTTTTTTACATTTAGCGGAACAGTATTCCCGGGTAGTATCACCATCAAGCCGCCGTATGCAACCCTAAGCGAAGGTAGTGGTGGCGGAGCCGGCGAATATCACACATATTTCAACTGGGTAACTAATTGTAGTACAAATGCCCCGGATACTGAATATGTAAATTTCAGCACGGCGGATAACGGATGCCCAATACACCGCGTATCAAACTCCAAGATCAAAATAATTATATTGCCAACCCCTGCTCCCGTTCCGCCGCAAATTGTTTGCCTGGATAGGATCGATACTAATTCATTGCGCATAAATTTCGGGCAACTTGATATAAATAAATATTTTGCGTACTACCTGCTTATCAGGGTTAATCCCGATAACACAAAGACCATCATTGATACGATTAAAAGAGACAATTCCCTATCGTATTTTATCGACAAGAATGCTTTCGATAATATGAATAAATTCTATAAATATTATTTCATAGGAATAAACGTTTGCGGAGATACAGGACTGGCAAGTTATAATGTGTATTCGGATCCCAAATATCCGCGACAGCCATCGGTGAGGTATATCATCAGCACTTCTGTTGAAAACAAGAAGGTACGCATTACCTGGCAAAGGGCCCCTGAGGAAGATTTTCTCAGTTACGTTCTGTATAAAAGATCCGACAGGTTGGATGATACCCTAAGTTCCTTTATGACTTTCAGGAACAGGAATGAAGTTACCTTCCTGGATTCAGAAGTGGATGTGGCAAACCATTCCTATTGTTACGAATTGATTGCAACGAGTAAGTGCGGTTATATCAGTAAAACAAGCAATGAGGCGTGTACCATTTTATTGCACGGCTCCGATGCGCCGTTTGAAAGTCAACTGGAATGGAATCCGTATGTAAACTGGAATGGAGGTGTCGCCTATTATTCAATTGCACGCAGGGATCCCGGTGATACTATTGATTCAATAAATTATGTACCGTCACCAACAGTAAGTTTTATAGATGATAAGCTAAATATTGATTGGGGTATATATTGGTACAAGGTCAATGCCCATGAAGGTCCTGGAAGTTATTTTGCTAATAGCTTTTCCAACGAAGTTGAATTGATCCAAAAGCCGGTGGTATATTCTCCGAATGTATTTACTCCGAATGCAGACAGTCTGAATGATAAGTTTGGTGTTGTGCCTGTATTTGTCAAGGATTATACACTCAGGATATACAATCGATGGGGTGAAAAGGTATTTGAAGCCGATCAAAAGCACCAGCAATGGGATGGTAATTTCAGAGGCAGGGATAATTTTGATAATGTTTATGTTTACCAGATCATGTACACCGGCTGGGATAAAAGCACACATTTCATGACCGGAAATGTTATCACGATTAAATAGTTAATGAAAATATACCATAATCCCCGTTGCAGCAAAAGCCGGGAAACCCTTGAGATCATCAGGGAACACGGAATAGAACCCGAGATCATTGAATATCTTAAAAATCCTCCGACAGTTAAGCAACTGAAGGCAATCCTGAATAAACTGAAGCTCAAGCCGAAGGATATATTACGTGAAGAAGAAATTTTATACCGTGTCAAATACGCTTCTAAAAACCTGAATGATGAGCAATTACTTGAATTGATGGCAAAATACCCGACCCTGATAGAGCGTCCGATTGTAATAGAAGGCAAAAAAGCTATTCTGGGAAGGCCGCCATCAAAGGTGTTGGAGTTGATTCCTGGATAAGGATTTCTGTGATTTTCTTTTTCCATTCGAAGAAAAGCTGTACTTTTGCACCGCAAATAATGAATTCTAAATTGTTTGCCGTTATGTCAACGTACAATGATAAAATACTTTATGAAGGCCTTACCTACGATGACGTTCTCGTCGTTCCCGCCTTCTCAGAAATTCTTCCCTACCAAACTTTACTGGAAACAAATTTGACGCGCAATATTCGCATCAATGTTCCTATAGTTTCCGCAGCGATGGATACCGTTACGGAATACTCCCTTGCGATCGCTATTGCACGGGAAGGAGGCATGGGGATCATCCATAAAAATATGTCCATTGCCGCACAGGCAGACCAGGTCCGGAAGGTGAAACGTTCCGAGAGCGGAATGATCCAGGATCCGATCACCCTTGAAGAGACAGCAACCGTTGCGGATGCTGTGAAAATAATGAGGGATAACAAGATAGGTGGTATTCCTATTGTTGCAAAGGATGGTAAACTGGTAGGGATACTTACCAATCGCGACCTTAGGTTTGAAGTTAGCATGAGCCGCGGGGTAAGCGAGATCATGACGAAGGAAAACCTGATCACTGCGGAAGTTGGAATTGATCTTGCAAGTGCTGAAGACCTTCTGAAAAGATACAAGATCGAAAAACTTCCCATCGTGGATAAGGAAGGCAAGCTTAAAGGGCTTGTTACCTTCAAGGATATGGAAAAGCTAAGTTCCTATCCAAATTCCTGCAAGGATAAATTTGGCAGGCTCAGGGTAGGTGCCGGTGTTGGCGTTACCGTTGATATTGAAGAACGTGTAACTGCGCTTCTTAAGGCAGAAGCAGATGTTATTGTAATAGATACAGCGCACGGGCATTCAAAAGGAGTACTCGAAACCGTTGCAAGAATACGATTGAAATTTCCGCAGGCGGAAATCATTGCGGGAAATGTGGCTACCGCTGCAGGTGCAAAAGCCCTTGCGGATGCAGGTGCGGATGCAGTAAAAGTAGGAGTAGGACCGGGTTCCATTTGTACCACGCGCGTTATTGCCGGAATAGGAATGCCGCAACTTTCCGCGATCATGGAATGTGCTGCAGCCTTAAAAGGTACAGGTATTCCAATCATTGCTGATGGTGGTATCCGCTATACAGGTGATATTGTAAAAGCGCTTGTTGCAGGAGCAGGAAGCATTATGGCAGGAAGCATTTTTGCCGGAGTGGATGAAGCACCTGGAGAAACGATTATTTACGAAGGAAGAAAATTCAAAACATACAGGGGAATGGGCTCCGTTGAAGCCATGAAACAGGGATCCAGCGATCGTTATTTCCAGGATCCTGAAGATGAGATCAAGAAACTGGTACCGGAAGGTATTGTCGGCAGGGTTCCGTTCAAGGGCCGTCTTTCCGAAGTGATGTACCAGTATATTGGTGGCTTGCGTGCAGGCATGGGTTATGCAGGTGCTGCAAATATTGAGGAATTGCAAAATGCGAAATTCATCAGGATCACTTCCAGCGGTATCCGCGAAAGCCATCCTCATGATGTGGTTATTACCAAGGAAGCTCCGAATTATAGCCCGGCATAAAGTGATTTCGGATTTCGGATTTTCGATTTCGGATTGAAAAAGCACCTAGAAAGTTTATCAACTGATTCTTGCGAGAAGAAAAGTCCCCTTTAGGGTTCGCCGCGGCGAATAGGGGTAAATGCAGAAGCAAACATAAAAAGACAAAGGCTCCGATTTGGAGCCTTTGTCTTTTTTATCTTATCAATATTTTCAGCAAAAATATCCTTATGAATGTGATGCAAAATGCCATGCACACAACGCGAAAACGATCAGGGTAAATGTAATTATCCGTGTGTAATTAAGTTTCAAAACTTTGATATTTAGTATCAGCAAAATTACCTGATGAATATTAATAAATTGCAACCTGTATGTTATGTAAGCGTTACCACATTTGTCTGAAAAAAGTGTATAATTTGTAATAGTTTTGCAGGATGTTAAAAGCACTTTTTTCAACTACGTGTTTACTCCTGTTTTTTACTATTTGCAGGGGACAGAATTCTTTCAGGGCAATTATCAAGGATAGCGCCGATGGGGATTTGGTACCTGGCGCATCAATCATCATCAAAGGAACAAAAACAGGTGCAGTCAGTGATGATCAGGGAAGGGTTTATATTTCTTCTGTTCCCAATGGGGAGAATACATTTGTTGTTTCGCTTATAGGGTACAGACAAATTGAATTTTCCCTGCATTTTCCATTAAGTGATACAAGCGTGAGAAATATACTTCTTCCTTCCGAATCCATAGAGGAGGAAGAAGTTACTGTAACCAGTACGAGGACAAATTCGAGAATTGAAAATGTACCCGTTCGTATAGAAGTTATAGGTCAGGAAGACCTGGAAGAAGAAACAGTAATGCAACCTGCAAACATTTCCAACTTGCTTGGAGAAACGAGCGGTATACAAGCCCAGACCACATCTGCTACCAGTGGAAATGTAAGTATCAGGATTCAGGGACTGGATGGCAGGTACACACAAATATTGAAAGATGGATTCCCGCTGTATGGTGGTTTTTCAGGAAGCCTCAGTATCATGTCGATTCCTCCGCTGGATTTAAAACAGGCGGAAGTAATCAAGGGATCCTCGTCCACTTTATACGGTGCGGATGCAATAGCTGGTATCATCAATTTTGTTTCCAAGGCGCCTTCATTCACACCGGAAAGGATCATTGTTGTAAACCAGACATCGCGCCTGGAAACAGACCTTGGTGCTTTCTTTTCCGGCAGGACAGAAAAGATTGGATATACCTTGCTCGTGAATAGCGTAAACGGCCAGGCAGTGGATGTAAACGGCGATGGATTTTCCGATGCACCGCAATTATCGCAATTGAGTTTTGCTCCTAAATTATTTTTTTATGGAAAGGATTCTGCGCTTTTTACAGTAGGCATGAATGTTACCTATGAAGATCGCATTGGCGGGGATATGTACGCCATTCGTTATAAACCGGATTCGCTGCATCCTTATCTCGAAAGAAGCCAGAGCCAGCGCGATTATTCACAAATGCGATATGATGTCAAATTAAAGGACAATATTTATCTGACCTTGAAAAACAGTGTTGGTTTGTACGATCGTAGCCTTCAAAGCGGGGATTCATATTTCAAGGGGCAGCAGCTGAATTCTTTTTCAGAAGCTTCCTTATTTTTCCGCGAAAAAGCAAATAACCTCGTTATAGGAAGTAGTTTTAATACGGAAGATTTCAAGGAAGATAAAACACTCAGCCTGATGGACCGGAGTTATAATTACTCCACCATAGGAGCCTTCATTCAGGATGATTGGCATCCGGGAAAACACGTAGTTGTTGAAGGAGGATTACGCGAAGATTACCAAAACAGGTTTGGATCTTATACCCTGCCGAGGTTATCCATGTTGTATCACTTTACTTCAAACTTCAGCGGTAGGCTCGGAGGTGGAATGGGATATAAAAGTCCCACTGTATTTACTGAAATTGCAGAGGAGGCAGGTTACAGGAATGTATTGCCAATAGATAAAACTGTAAAGCCGGAAAATGCCATCGGCGCAAACCTTGATTTTACCTATAAATTTTATTTTGGCAATGTAGCAAATCTGACTCTAAACCAGGCATTTTATTATACCCGCCTCCAGTCACCTTTGGTAGAAGATAGTACCAGTTATTCAAAGGGAATTATAAGATATATTAATGCGGCATCCCCGGTAATATCGCAAGGACTGGAATCAAATATTCGCTTTTCTACGCGGCGGATTGATCTGGTGGTGGCTTATACTTACATAGACGCGAAACAGGAATATGATAAATCAGATCCTTACCTGGATTATGTTCCCAAAAACAGGTTGGTTGGGACCTTTGTTGTGAATACAACCAATAATTGGCGTTTTGGCCTTGAGTCATTTTATACAGGAATCCAGCATTTACCGGATCATACTTCGAGTCGCGACTATTTTGTTGGAGGCCTCATGGTTTCAAAAGCTATAGGATATTTTACAATTGTGATAAATGCGGAAAACCTGACCGATACGCGCCAGACACGCTTTGAAAATGTGGTTCTTGGTCCTGAAACCAATCCAACTTTCCGTCCTATTTATGCGCCTCTTGAAGGCAGGGTTGTGAACCTGGTTGTGAGGATGAATTTTTAGGGAGTTGTAAAGTTTTAAGGTTGGAAAGTTATTGCTACCTTCGCAATAACGCTTGTTAACCGGTCACTGCTGACTGTTAACTGAAACAATGGAAAAGATAATCTTAGGAATAGATCCGGGTAGCCAGATCATGGGGTATGGAATCATTGCCTGCATAGGCAAAAATTTCCGCCTTGTGGATCTTGGTGTCATACAGACAGGGAAGCACAAGGAGAGCATGGATAAGATGCAGGTTATTTTTGAGGAAACCAATAGACTGATACGCTTACATTCCCCTTCGGAGGTAGCCATAGAAGCACAGTTTTTCGGAAAGAATGTGCAATCCATGCTGAAACTGGGGCGTGCACAGGGGATTGCCATTGCGGCGGCACTTCATAACAAACTTAGCGTGCATGAATACGCACCCAGAAAGATCAAGCAAAGCATTACAGGAAAAGGCACCGCCACAAAGGAGCAGGTGGCATTGATGCTGCAACGCTTGTTTAAAATCGAAGAA
>CAILMK010000087.1 GCA_903835275.1 uncultured bacterium
ATCATTACAAATCCATCAAAGATGGATTATGTAAAGGATTTGCCCCTAATGAAGGAGCTTATAGAAAGTTTCCCCTACTTTTCTTCCTCCTATTTGCTTATGACCAAGCTCTTATACAGGGAAAAGAGCATTTACACCGAAAAATACATTAAGCTGACAGCCGCTTATCTTGGTGACAGGGAAATACTTTACAATTTCCTCTATGCTCCCGATGAAGCTGTAAAAGCAGAAGTAGTTCTTCCTGTCGAAATTGTCCTACCGGAAAAAATGGACGAATTCATTGAAAGCAAGGTGGAAACAATTGAAACTATTGCTCCTGAAATTGTAGCTGAGAGTCCCGCTCCCCAGGCTATAGAGGAAAAGCCTGCTCCTGTAGTTCCTTTTGAAATAAAGCCATCTATTGTACCGATTGAGGCAGATTTCGACTATTTCGCGGCTTACAGGCCTTCTTTAAAAGTACCGGATGAATCAATTGCCTCTGTAGAACCTGAAGAAAAACCTGCTATTCTTCCAAAGCCGGAAGTATATGTTATTCCTGAAAATACTCCTGTGAATAGCTCATTTAGTGGTTGGCTGAATTTTTTGAGCAAAAATCCTGCTCCCAAAAAAGGAACTCCTTCCCTGCCGGAATTTGAAAATATTGAAACACATCCGAAGGTTAGCAAGGTTGAAATAGACTCCATTATTACCAAGTTTATCACCGGGGAACCAAGGATAAAACGCGATACGGCAAGGGCTAAATTCTATAATCCGGAGGATATGGCGCATAGAAGCGTGGAAGATGATGGAGAATTAGTGACCGAAACTTTGGCTAAAATATATGAGAAACAGGAGCTTTGGGCAAAGGCAAAGGACATCTATGAAAAACTTAGCTTGAAAATTCCGGAAAAAAGTATTTACTTTGCAGAAAAAATCAGGGAACTGGAGAACAAATAATAAATACCGGAATATTAATTTTACCGGTCTTTGTCAACTTCAACCCTCACAATTTAATAAACATAGCGAACTACAATGATTTACTTTCTCCTGGTTATGATAATCTTAGCGTGTATCTTACTCACGCTTATTATATTGATACAAAATCCAAAAGGTGGCGGAATAGCCAGTGGTACATTTGGAAGTCAGGCAACACAATTTCTCGGCGCACGTCAAACCACTGATTTCCTTGAAAAGGCAACATGGTACTTCGGTATCGGTATCCTTGTGATCATTATCATATCCTATTTTTTCACTGTTAATCCTACAGCTCAGGCTACCGGTGGCGGGAAATTGAAAGTTAAAGAAGCGACCGGTCTTCCGGGTGCAGTTGCTCCGGCTCCTTCACAGGCTCCGGCTCCACAAGGTCCTCCTCCGGCTAAGAAATAAGCATATCTCAAACTTGATATATGAAGCCCGGTGAATATTCGCCGGGCTTTTTTTGTTGCTGGAGAGCGTGGAACTTAAGCTGTCTGGATAGCCTATATTTTCAAGGGAAGATCATTGAAAAAACAAAGCCCAGAAGTAGATACTTCAGGGCTTTATTATATATTTTCAGTGATTATGTTCTATGCATGAGCGCCACCACCACCAACATGGGTGCCTGCGAAATGCTCTTTCTTCTTTCCGGCATTGGCGCGAAAGTTTTCAAGCAGTGCATCTACTTTTTCTTCGGTATCCAGGTTTTCATAATAAGCATCATCCACCTGCATCATGGGTGCCGTACCGCAGGATGCAAGGCATTCCACGGTTTTCAGTGTGAACATTCCATCAGCGGAAGTACCGCCATTTTCCACACCCAGTTTCTTCTTAAGACAACTTACCAGTTCATCAGACCCGCGCAGCATGCACGGTCCTGTATGGCATACTTCCAATACATATTTGCCCACCGGCTTCATATGGTACATGGAATAGAATGTTGCCACCTCATATACTTCCACAGGCTTTATGTTGAGCAAGGAAGCAACATAGTCCATCGCTTCCACACTGCACCAGCCGAATGTTTCCTGTGCCATGTGCAGCACCGGCAGCAAAGCGGATTTGTGCTTGCCTTCGGGGTAACGCCCCATTATTTCCTTAACCTTATCGAGTTGCTCTTGCGAGAATTTCAGTTCCATATCTTCAGTAGTCAGAATTCAGTAGTCAGTAATCAGTAGTATTTTTTAAATTCGAAATCAAAAATCCGAAATCCGATTTTTTTTTGTCCCTTGTCCCTTGTCCTTTGTCCCTTGCTTATGCGTCCAGTTCCCCGGCAATTACATTCATGGAGCTCATAGTAAGAATTGCATCGGAAAGCAAGCCTCCGCGTATCATTTCAGGATATGCCTGGTAGTATATAAAGCATGGTCTGCGGAAGTGCAAACGGTACGGTGTTCTTCCGCCATCACTCACGAGGTAAAAACCAAGTTCACCATTTCCACCCTCTACAGCATGGTATACTTCTCCTTTCGGAGTTTCTATTTCACCCATCACAATCTTAAAGTGATAAATGAGGGCTTCCATATTGTGATATACATCTTCCTTTGGAGGTAGATAAAAATCCGGTACATCCGCGTGGTATGAACCTTCGGGAAGATTTTCAAGCGCATTATTTATAAGCTTAAGGCTTTCCCATATTTCTCCATTGCGGACTAAGAAACGATCGTATGTATCACCCTTATCTCCTACCGGAATTTGAAAATCAAAATCCTCGTAGGATGAATATGGTTTCATAACGCGTACGTCATAATCCACACCGGCAGCACGCAAATTAGGGCCTGTAAAGCCGTACTCAAGTGCCAGTTCTCCTGTGATAGGTCCTGCACCAATAGTGCGGTCCATAAAAATACGGTTACGCACAAAAAGGTTTTCAAATTCAGCCCATACTTTCGGGAAACTCACAAGGAATTCCCTGAGTAATTTGAATGTTTCCGGAGTGAAGTCTCTTTCAAAACCTCCTATCCTTCCTATATTGGTCGTCAGGCGTGCTCCGCACACCTGCTCAAAAATATCATAAATTTTTTCACGCTCCTGGAATACGTACAGGAACCCTGAGAATGCCCCGGTATCTACACCTACGACGCTATTACACACCAGGTGATCCGCAATGCGGGAAAGCTCCATGATGATGATGCGCATGTAATCCACACGCTTTGGTGTTTTTACTCCGAGAAGTTTTTCCACCGTCATGTGCCAGCCCATATTATTGATCGGCGAAGAACAATAATTCAGTCGGTCGGTAATAGGCGTGATTTGATAAAACGGCCTGTGTTCAGCCAGTTTTTCAAATGCCCTGTGTATATATCCGATGGTTGGTTCAGCATCCAAAATGCGCTCCCCGTCCATTTTCAAAACATTCTGGAATACCCCGTGCGTTGCAGGGTGCGTAGGGCCAAGATTAAGCGTATAATGCTCCTCGGTACTCAGCATGATCTGGCGTGCTTTCGCATCATCCAGTATAGGGCTATTTTGAGATTCTGCCATTTGTAATTTCTAATTTCTAATACCTCTCCCCGCTGTCGCGCGCCCTCTCCTTTAAGAGAGGGCTGAACTTCTTGACAAATCGGCAAGAAGCCCAAGGTTAATTTTCTATGGTCTATCTTCTGTCAGCTTTTGAGCTTTCAATTCGCAATTGACTCCGCCGGGGCGGACGCAATTCGCAATTTTTCTTACGATCTTCCGAACATTGTATCGTCCTTGTCTGTCCTCGTGCCGTCCTCTAAAGGATATTGTTTCAGCATCGGGAAATAATCCATTTCATCCATGTTCAGGATACGCCTTAAATCAGGATGCCCTTCAAAATTGATCCCGAAGAAATCGTATGTTTCTCTTTCCATCCAGTTTGCTGCCCTCCAAATCGAAGTAGCCGTGCGGATATTGGAATCTTCCGAGGGGAAAAATGATTCCACGCGGATCTCCACATTATCCCTCAGGTTATGAAGCAGGTATATTACCCCCATTTCCTCACCCTTGTTATCAGGATAATGAATTCCGCACAGATCCTTCATGAATGTATAATTCAATTCAGGATCCTCCCTCAGGAATTTCAGTATTTCAATATTCTGTTCCCTCGGAATATGTATCGTGAACATATCGTAGGAAACGTACGCCTTTTTCAGCGACTCTTCCCCGAACTGGTTCTTTAATTTCTCTATTATTTGCTCTGTAGTAAGCATTCTCTAATTTCTTTATCTAAGCTTTATCTGTTGCACTGGTA
>CAILMK010000088.1 GCA_903835275.1 uncultured bacterium
AGTTTCCAATGCTTTGCGATCCGAACCCAGGGGCAGATCAACATTTCTATTCAATGCAAATACCTTAAAGAAATACCTGTGTGTTCCGCTCGGAGGACAGGGACCCATGTAGCCATTTCCCTTGCGTTCATTTTGCCCTTGCGTACCGGAAGTATTGTTTTCCATAATATTGCCGTGAGGAGGCATATCCCACGCCACCCAATGCGTAACAATGCCCTTGGGTGCATCAGGATCTTCCACAATAATTGCCAGTGAAGTTGCATTATCAGGGATGCCTTCTATGGTAAGGGGAGGATTAATATTCTGGCCCTTGCAACTGTACTTTTCAGGAATCATGCCTCCTGCTGAAAAAGCAGGGCTGGATAGCTGTAGTTTAACAACATGATTTTCTGATGGTTTAAATTCTTTCATAGGTATAATGGCAACTGCGAGAATTGGCAAGCAAATGAGTGTGGTGAAGAGTGTTTTCATAATTTTCAAGATTAAATTATGAAAACTCAACGCCATCAAAAAAATATTGGTTCCATTGAATAAACAGCATCTAATTAAATAAATTCGAAAAAAAATATCATAATAGGAAACCATGAAAAAGCAAATAATGTACTGTATATAAGCAACAAAGAAATTCAATGCACTGATTTTTCAACTTTAAAGATAAAATCATGAAAATTAAAAGCATATTATTTCTATCTATGTGGTTGTTTTTCAATGCAAAAGCACAAGACACCACCCATTCTGCCATACAGAATGATACAATACCTTCTACACATAAAAATACTTCGGCTTCAGTTGATAAAAATGAAACTGATAATAACAAAAGTGATGGCAAAATCTATCATATCAATAAAGCCGTGGACTATCCATTAACACTGGTATTAGGAGGCGCATCAGTATACCTGGTTACATTTGTTCCATACAGCAAAAAACCAACATCTGAAGCAGATATTTTAAAATTGAACACAAACGATCTTCCTGTATTTGACAGGAGTGCCGTTTCTCATCACAGTGCCAATCTTGCTAATACATCCAATTACATATTTTATGCCGCAATGCCATTACCCCTGGTTCTTCTTGCCGACAGGAAGATTGCAAAAGATGCCGGGGAAATAGGTGTACTCTACCTGGAAGCTTTTGCTATTGAGGGCATCTTGTATACCGGTAGCGTTTCATTGGTGAACAGATTCCGTCCGGATGCATATAATACGAGCCTGCCTTTGAGCGAACGCGAAGATGGCAATAACCGCAATTCATTCTTTGCCGGACACGTGGCAGTAGTTGCCAACAGCACTTTCTTTATTTCCAAAGTATATAATGATTACAACCCGGGTTCATGTCTGAAATGGTGGCTGTATGGAGGATCAGCGGCTGCTACCATTGGCATGGGCTATCTTAGGTATGCCTCGGGCAAACATTTCCCATCGGATATTGCCACCGGTGCATTAGTGGGAACTGCATGTGGCTTGCTTATTCCAACCCTGCATAAAAACAGGAATTACAAAAATCAAAAATGGTCATTAATGCCTGATTTTTTAGATCGGGGCGCACAAGGTTTTTCCTTTTC
>CAILMK010000089.1 GCA_903835275.1 uncultured bacterium
GGAATTGCTTTGTAAATGGCTTCTGATGAAAACCGACAATATTTATATTTTCAACAGCGCGTTCCTTATCCTCGCAATGAATAGAGGAGGACAACATAAATGCCTTTCATTTGCACTTGAAGGCAGCAGGTAATACATCATACTTTTCCATGAATTCAAATCCGTTCATGTGCTGTCAGATAAGCATACGCAAATCATTGCCCTCCCCATCTTTTAAAAAAGATTATTGACATATGTCATGTATTCATGGGACATAGATTATTTTTCGGAGGTTTTTCAACCAGAAATGTTAATTTTTACCTATTATTGCGCTGGTATTTTTTATCTTAACGTGCCTGACAGGCAAAAACAGAGGATATAAATTGATGGGGAAGGAAATTAAGATTCTTATTGTTGAGGATGAGAAGGCGATAGCATTTGACTTAAAATTTATCGTTGAAAGCCTGGGGTTTGAAGTGAGTGCCATCGTAAGCAATTATGAGGACGCAGTCAGGCAGGCAATTGCCCTGGAACCTGATATTGCCCTGGTGGATATTCATTTGAAAGGGACACGTTCCGGCATAGATGCCGCACGTACTTTCCGCGACAACTTCGATATTCCGGTCATATTCCTTACTTCATCCACCGATTCAAGTATTATAAATCAAGCCATAGAAACAGAGCCATTTGCATACCTTGTAAAACCAATTCGGAAAGAAGACCTCCAGACCAATATAGGACTTGCCATGGCAAACCATGAAAGGTCTCGCCGCCTGCGTTCCCAGTTGGAAAACATGTCCTCGGCAATGGATACACTGGAAACCCCTTTCATCATCACCGGACCGGAAAAAAAGATTAGCTACATCAATAAAAGTGCTGAACTCCTTTCAGGATATACCGGTCAGGAATTATCCGAAAAAAATGTAGATACGCTGATCCACTTTCCCGAAGCGAAAGAGGGTATTCTTTTCAAAAAGGATCATGGCGCGGTTATCAGCCTTCCGGAGGATGTAGCTTTGCTGGCAAAGAATAAAATAAATATCCCGATACTTGGCAGTATTACTTCCTTTTCCGACCAGGAAGGTAATTTATCCGGGTTTTTAATAGCCCTCGAAAAACTCATTCCGAATACGCCAAAGGCTGCACCTGCTTCCATACAGGAAAGTGATGCCACCTTCCTCTCAGATGAATTTTTCTTTATCAAGGATAAAGGTCAGATGTTCCGTGTAAACCTGAACGACATCAATTATATTGAAGCCCTCGGTGATTACATCAATGTACATACGGATAGCAGGCGCTACACTACGCTGATGACCATGAAGAAGCTGGAGCAATCACTCCCGGCAGATAAGTTCTCCAGGGTGCACCGTTCCTTTATCATCGCCGTTGATAAAATAAAAAGTATCAACAGCAACGATATGGACGTATACATCCGCGAAAAACGCATCCCTATCGGTGATACTTACAAGCAAGGATTGCTGAAGAAAATAAAGGTGCTGTAGGAGAAGGAGTAAGTAGTAAGGAATAATCTACCGCTGTCATTCAGCAGGAAACTTGCCAGTGCAACAGAAAAATTTGCAATGAAAAACTGTGCGGAAAATTAACCTTTCCCCTGTGCAGAGTGTCTTTCCTAAATCATCATTAATACAGGCAAGGTTCCTCCTGAATGACAGAACGTTTTTTCCCCTACAAAGTCTTACAAATCTCATCCATGATGGAGAGTAATTTTGTGGTTGATTGTTTCAGGTCGCGGGACATTTCATTCAGGTCTTCCTGGTTCACACGGTA
>CAILMK010000090.1 GCA_903835275.1 uncultured bacterium
GGGTACATCCAATTCTGATCGTATATAGCAATCTTTAACGTCTAAACAACTATGTACTAAAATTCATACTGATCATGCCGCAAAAGAACATAGTTCTCTCAGGCTAATCCAGCATTTGCAGTTTTGGCAGACAACGCATTCCGTCTCTTGGCAGTAACGGCACACATTTTTCAAAAAAACAAGGCATGAAAACATGGAAGAGTGAAATCCATTCGCCGGAAATGGCGATAATACAACAATTTGAACCTGTAGCTAATTTACTATGAGGCTAAAAGTGTAAAGTTTGATCATGCGTGAGTAATATTTATCGGGTTTAATTTAACATTCAGGGAGCTAAATTAATACATAAATCACAAATTGGTATCGGTTTTATGATTTTTTTTTAGGATTTTTCCACAATCTAAAACTCCGTATTTGAAAATCAGCCATTTACAATGACCCCTCTTCGGCCAATTCATTGATTGCTGCCCAAACCATCTCAGATTCATATCCTTTACTAATGGCAAACCGTGCAAGTTTCTGTTTTTTAACAAGCAAAGTTTCTGATTTGAGTAAATCCAGCTTTTTCAAAAGGATGCCTTTTAGCTTTTTTTCGTATTCAGCTTCATCGATCTCTTTCATCGAGTAGTTTATGAGGTTGCTGACGATTCCCTTGGCCTTCAATGCCTGCACAATCTTTATCTTTCCCCAGCCTTTCTGACGGAACTTCCCTCCTATTATTGCCTTGGCGTAGCGCTCTTCATTTATCATTCTTTCCTCCATGAGCTGAACGATCACTCTGCCACTGTCTTCACTGTCAAATCCCCACTCGTATAATTTATTCTTCACCTCCTGGTGGCAGCGCTCCTGATAGGCACAATATTTTCTGAGCCTTTGCAATGCTTCAGTGAAATTATACTTTTTGGGCCTGTACATATTACATGTTCTAAAACTCTTATTGCAAAAATGCGAAGAAAATCCCTATTTTCGTCCTCTAAAGTGCAATACTCTTTTACCACCATAATAAACGCGCTGAATGCCCCTGCTTACAGGTTGGCAAAGGATACTCCTATTTACCATCTCTGCACAGATAGCAGAAGCATTGCGGATCCTGCGCATTCACTTTTTTTCGCTATCAAAAGCAAGAGCGGTGACGGGCATGCATACCTAAAGGAATGTTACGAAAAGGGCGTCCGTTCATTCGTTATAGAAAATCAGGATGCCATACAACAAATAGGTGAAGACAGTAATTACATACTGTGGAATTCTTCACTGGATGCCTTGCAACAACTGGCAATTCACCATAGGAAAAACTTTACCATCCCTGTAATAGGCATTACCGGCAGCAATGGAAAAACAATTGTCAAGGAATGGCTTTCGCAATTACTCGATACATGGTACAGGATCTGCAAAAGTCCTAAAAGCTATAATTCTCAAATAGGTGTTCCGCTTTCCTTGTGGCAACTGAACGAACAACATACTCTTGGAATTTTTGAAGCAGGAATTTCCATGCCGGGTGAAATGAAAAAGCTTGAAAAAATAATTTCTCCATCCATTGGGATTTTTACGAATATAGGCAGCGCACACCAGGCGAATTTTTCATCCGCTGAAGAAAAATTTACCGAGAAAATGATGCTCTTTAAAAACACAGGTATCATCATTGGCAACTATGATCTTTTACATGATCTGCACCGCAATAAAATTTATACCTGGGGAGCAAATGAACGAGCAAATATTCAACTTGAAAATATTCAGAAGTCACCAGGATCTTCTTTGTTATCATTAAGTATAAAAGGTGAAAAACAAAAACTCTCCATTCCATTCACAGATGATGCCTCTATAGAAAATATAATGCAGTGTTATACTGTAATGAAATGGCTTGAAATAGATCATAAAACCATCCAGCGCGGTATTTCGGATTTGGTTCCTGTTGAAATGCGCCTTGAAATAAAAAGCGGCATTAACGGTTGCACGATCATCAATGATTCCTATAATTCCGATGCTGCTTCATTGAGAATTGCACTGGATGTTTTGCATCAGCAAAAACAACACAAGGTTAAAACACTTATACTTTCGGACATCTTTGAAAGCGGGAAAAGTGAGGAGAATCTATACTCTGATATTGCAGAAATTATCCTTGCAAAAGGAATAAACAGATTAATTGGAATTGGCACTGCTGTAAAGCAACTGGCAAAACAATTTCCTGCCGGAAAATTTTATAACAGCACTGAAAAATTTCTGAGCAGTCTCGATGAAAATGATTTCAGCAACGAAGCAATCCTGATAAAAGGAAGCCGAAA
>CAILMK010000091.1 GCA_903835275.1 uncultured bacterium
ATAATTATTAAAGTTAAAGTTGAAAGATTCGCAATTGGAATCTGCAAAGCAAGCGACCTTGTAATCTTTAAAGGGCATTTTTTTAATCCCATCGTAGAATAAAGACTCATCGGTTTCTTTATTATCCGGGTTGATCAGTAATTTGAAAGAATAGTTTTTGGAAGAGTACGTATATGTCTGATTAAACCAATGTAATCCAGTGTCCGACTTTGTTTCCAATTCCTCAATTATTTTTACATTTTTCTGATTGGTAATGACAAGTAATAATGAATCCAGGTTAACCTTATCAGTCAATACAGAACTAAGGACGGAATCTGAATAATCCCAATATGGATTCCTTGCCACTTGCTTCTTAATTGAATCCTTATTATCTTTTTTTAAATGTCCTTTCGTGCTTTGTTTGCATGAAAAGGTAATTATTAAGATTGAAAAGAAAATTAAAGGCTGTAGCTTTTTAATTGAGGAGCACATGGCGAAATTTTTTAACGAAGATATTGAAGTTTGTTTGATTTTGAACTACGGCATTTTGCAATAACCCCTCCGGCTTTCAGCCACCTCCCCTAAGAATCCACGAAGTGTCGGGACTTTCAGCAGGGGGAGGAGTTGTTTCGCTTCGCTCAACAATTAAAAATCTCCGATTTTTATGAGCATCATATTATGGAAGGAGCTGCTCCCTCCATTTGGGAGAGGGATTTAGGGTGAGAGATCCGAGCTCACCTTAATATTCATTATTCAATATTTTTGTTTTGCATTCATCTTGGATGAGTGCAAAACAAAAACCCCCGCCTTGCGGCAGGGGTTCTGTTTACGTATGAAAAACTTGTTCTGGTAAGTTTATTCTTCAGTTGCTTCTTCTGAATTTGTTTCAGATTCAGCTTCGGGAGCAGCAGCATCCAAAGGAGTTGTTCCGGCTTCAGGAGCAGTAGCTTCTTCGCCTTCAGCTTTCTTCTTTTTAGCAGGGGCCTTTGGTTCCTTGGTAGCAGCTTTCGCTTCTTCCTTCTCATCCATCATTGCCATTGCCTGATTTTGCTTTTCCTTATCTTCTTCAACCATCCTGTTTTTCAACTGGGAAAGGATATCAAGTTCGTCAGCAAGGGTAGATTTCTCTACAGAAGCTTTAACTTTCTTGATGTCTTTCTTGGTCTTGTCTTCTTCAGCAAGTTGATTTTGGTGTTCAGCATTTTTAGTAGAACGTTCTTCATCCCTCCAAACATCGGAGTGGGAAAGAATGATCTTCTTATTGCTCTTGTCAAATTCAATTACTTTGAAGTCAAGTGTTTCATCAGGCTTGATCCTTGATTTATCTGCTTTTTGCAAGAATTTCTTAGGAGCGAAAGCTTCCACACCGTATGAAAGAGCTACAACAGCGCCTTTCTCTTCAGCGGTAAGAACTACACCCTGGTGGATGGAGCCTTCGAGGAATATACTTTCGAAAGTATCCCAAGGATCTTCTTCCAGTTGTTTGTGGCCGAGGCTCAAACGACGGTTTTCCTTGTCAAGGTCCAATACTACTACTTCCAATGGCTCACCAGCCTTGGTGAATTCAGCAGGATGTTGGTATTTCTTGGTCCATGATAGATCGGAAATGTGTACCAATCCGTCTATGCCTTCTTCAAGTTCTACGAATAGACCGAAGTTAGTAAGACTGCGAACGGTAGCTTTATGCCTGGTTCCTACCGGATACTTGGTTTCAATGTTTGCCCAAGGATCAGTGGTAAGTTGCTTAAGTCCGAGGGAAAGCTTGCGCTCATCACGGTCTATATTCAATACCTTAGCTTCAATTTCGTCACCCAGTTTCACGTATTCGTGCGGGCTCTTGAGGTGAGTACTCCATGACATTTCTGAAACGTGTACCAATCCTTCCACACCCGGGCTCAGTTCGATGAAAGCTCCGTAGTCTTCAATGTTCACTACTTTACCCTTAACGATAGAACCTTCGGAAACTTCTGCTGCCAGAGTATCCCAAGGGTGAGGCGTAAGTTGCTTCATACCAAGGGAGATACGTTTTTTCTCCTCATCGTAATCAAGCACAACGATATTTATCTTCTGACCTACTTCCAGTACTTCGTCAGGGTGGTTGATACGACC
>CAILMK010000092.1 GCA_903835275.1 uncultured bacterium
TATGTGGCGTTGAGCAGATGCAGTTCTTTTGAGGGCTTGACTTTGCTAACAAAAATTACTGAAAGAAGGATATGTTTTCAGGTTTCCTGAACTAGAGGGGGCTCTAAGGGATATTTTGGAAAAGTAATTCCTCTTAATTCTCCAGTAGGTTTATCTGCCAGGACACGCCAAACTTGTCATTAGTCCACCCGAATTTTTTACTAAATGGATACACGCCCAAAGGCATAAATATTTGTCCTCCATCAGAAAGCTTTTCAAACAATGCATCAACCTCACTTTCCGTATTACAATCAACGAAGATGGATATTGCAGGTGTGAATTTAAATCCATGGCTCATCGGACTATCGATACACATATACTCCTGCCCATTCAGGGAAAAAATGGCTTGTTTTACGGTTCCTTCCTTACCGGGTTGATTAGCACCATAACGGGCCACTTTAATTATTTCAGAGTTCTCAAAAAGGGAAGTGTAAAAATTCATGGCCTCTTCTGCCCTGCCTTCAAACATTAAAAAAGCTGTTGTCTTCATAAGTGATTATTTTATGCCAACACGCCTTCATCCTTTCTTTCGCCTATCTGCTGCCTCCACATAGCATAATACAAACCTTTCAGATCAAGCAAATCATAGTGTCCGCCTGATTCAATGATCTGGCCTTTTTCAAGGACAAAAATTTTATCGGCGTGCATAATAGTGGAAAGTCTGTGTGCAATAAGAATCGTGATATGCTCGCTGCTGACTGAAACTTCCCTGATAGTACGGCTGATCTCTTCTTCGGTAATGGAATCCAGTGAAGAGGTTGCTTCATCAAATACCAAAAGATCCGGATGACGTAATAATGCACGCGCAATGGAAAGCCTTTGCTTTTCACCACCGGAAACTTTTACCCCACCTTCTCCTATCAGTGTATCCAATCCTTTATCTGCCCGATCAAGTAGTGACTTACATGCAGCTTTAATAAGTACATCATAACATTCTTCGTCCGTTGCATTCGGATTTACGAAAAGAAGATTTTCACGGATAGTGCCTGCAAATAACTGTGTATCCTGGGTTACAAATCCTATGCGTTCACGCAATTCATCAAGGTCCAGTTTTACACCGGCAATACCGTTGTAACTGATGGCACCGCTTTTGGGTTGGTACAGGCCTACTAATAATTTCACAAGAGTAGTTTTACCTGAACCCGAAGGCCCGACAAAAGCAATTGTTTCTCCCTGTTTTGTACTGAATGAAATATCCGTAAGCGCAGGAGTTTTGGCACTTTGGTGCTGGAAACTCACTCCGTTGAATTCAAGATTTTCTACTGACGGAATTGCAACAGGATTGGCTGGCTTAGCTTCAATTGGCCTGTCCATAATATTTGCGAAATTATCAAGTGAAACCTCTGCCTCCCTGTAGATATTAATAACGTTCCCCATTTCCTGCAATGGACCAAAAATAAAGAAGCTGTAGAATAACAAGGTTATCAGTTGACCGGAAGTAATAATTCCTGCCAAAATGAGATAAAACATCAAAAACAGAATTGATGTCCTCAGAATATTAATAGTTGTGCCTTGAATGAATGATAAAGAGCGTACGTAGCGAACTTTTTTTAACTCTAATGCAAGTATCTTGTCTGTCACACCATTCAAACGTTCAATTTCCTGTTTGGAAAGTCCAAGGCTTTTTACCAGTTCGATATTTCTTAAAGACTCTGTCGTAGCACCTGCAAGTCCGGTCGTTTCAGCCACAATGATCCTTTGGATCTTCTTAATTTTCCTGCTCATGTAGGAACTCAACACCGCTATTAAAGGTGCTGTAATAAAATAAATGGGCGCTATAGACCAATGGACACTAAAAGCATATGAGGTAACAAAAATAATCCCCACAATTGACGTAAAAACAATACTGATAGCAGCAGAAATAAGTTTCTCGGAGTCTTCACGTACTTTTTGCAGGATGCTTAGTGTCTGACCACTGCGTTGGTCTTCAAAAACCTGATAAGGCAATTCAAGGGAATGTTTCAAGCCATCCTGGTATATTTTGGCACCAAGTCTTTGTGTAATAACATTGATAAAATAATCCTGGAAATTTTTTGCAATACGTGAGACCATTGCTACACCCATCGCATAGCACAATAGAGTCGCTACTCCTGTAACATACTCTCTTTCCCTGCCGCCCAAAAACTGACCGACCTTGTTTCCATATCTATCCATGATACGTCCGAAGATATAGGGATCCATCAGGGAAAAACTCTGGTTGATTGCAGCCAGAAGCATGGCCAATATGACTAAAGGCCAGTATAATTTAAGATATTTATATAATATTTTCATGTATAGCTAAGTTCCGTAAATACATAATGACGAATGAGAATGCTTTTTATTTTCCCATACTCACAATCTTATCAAATTCATCCTTGGAAACAGGAGACACGCTTAATCGGCCAATTTTAATTAAAGCCATATCCTTCAGGCTTTTCTCTGCCTTTATCTGCTCCAGGGTAACGTGATTTTTAAATGCTTTATTTGGCACTACCTCCACGGCACTCCAGGTATCGTCATCAGCAGTAGGGTCAGTGAATGCCTCCTTGCTTATTTTGCCGGTTCCTACTACGGCTTTATCACTCACACTATGGTAGAACAGGATAATATCACCTTTTTTCATGGCGCGCATATTATTCCTGGCGGCATAATTGCGTACACCATCCCAGGTGGTTTTGCCGTCTTTTACAAGATCATCCCAACTAAAAGTTTCGGGTTCTGTTTTCATTAACCAGTAATTCATAAAAAAATGATTTAATGTAGCAAAGATAAGAATTGGAAATTGAAAATGATGATTTGTTCTTTCAGTAACCCCCGACTTCAGTCGGGGGTTGGACGTGAGATATATTTTTCGGGCTTTAGCCCAATTACGTCCTGGAAATTTGGGCTAAAGCCAAGATTGTGATGATGTCTTATTTCCCCCGAATAAAGTCGGGGGTTACTGAAACACTTGTTTATTCCCTTTCCATGATGATACTTAAAAATTCGTCCTTGCGCCTGGCAGTAATAGGTATCAAGGATTTATCACTCATAATAA
>CAILMK010000093.1 GCA_903835275.1 uncultured bacterium
AGAACATTTTAACTTTATCACCAGAACACATGAATTATAATTATACCGTTACCGAGCGTTTCCTGCGCTACGTGAAAATAGATACCCAGTCCGATCCTGCTTCCCCGACTTGCCCCTCTACTGAAAAGCAGAAAAACCTGGGCAAGATATTAGCAGAAGAATTGCAAACAATTGGCTTAAAGGAAGTTGAAATGGATACCAATGGCTATGTATATGCCACGCTCCCTTCCAATACTGATAAAAACGTTCCGGTGATTTGCTTTTGTTCCCACATGGATACCTCACCGGATTGCACAGGGGCCAATGTCAATCCTGTCGTTCATAAAAATTATCCGGGTGGGGATATTACCTTGCCGAACGATACAAGCCAGGTCATCCGTTTTTCAGAACATGAGGCCCTTGCCGCACAAGTTGGCAATGACATTATTACTACTGACGGGACTACACTTTTGGGTGCTGATAATAAGGCAGGACTGGCGGAAATTATGGACGCTGTAAATTATCTTACCACCCATCCGGAAGTAAAGCACGGAAAATTGAGAATCTTATTCACTCCGGACGAAGAAATTGGGCGTGGCGTCGATAAACTGGACATGAAAAAGCTTGCCGCTAATTTTGGTTATACCATGGATGGTGAAACAGTAGGTCACATTGAAAACGAAACATTTTCTGCAGATAGCGCAACGATTACCATTCAGGGATTCCCTACGCATCCGGGATTTGCAAAAGGCAAGATGCAGCACGCAATAAAAATCGCGGCGGAGATCATAGAAAAACTTCCGAAAAATAAAACACCTGAAACCACCGAAGGCATGGAGCCTTTCATACACCCTACCGGAATACAGGGCGGACTGGAACAGGTTACCATTTCTTTCATTGTACGTGCATTTGATACCACTACCCTCAAGGCACTGGAAGATGAATTGGAATCCATTGCGCAAAGCGTAATTTCTAAATACAATAAATGCAGTTTCACTATGAAAGTAGCGGAACAATATCGCAATATGAAGGACGTTCTGGACCAGCATCCGCAAGTGGCGGAATATGCAGTGGAAGCCATCAAACGTGCAGGTATGGAACCCATTCTTTCCAGCATACGCGGAGGAACAGATGGCTCCAGGCTTTCGTTCATGGGACTGCCTTGTCCGAATATTTTTGCAGGGGAACACGCATTCCATAGCAAACAGGAATGGGTGAGCGTACAGGATATGCAAAAGGCGGTGGATACTATCATTCACCTCGCAGCAATATGGGAAGAAAGAAGCTAAGATAATGTGATAATGAAAAAAGTGCTTTTCCGAAAATACAGTTCTACAATCACAATACTTGCTGTCGTTTTTTTTGCAGCAACACTTGCTTATTGCACTGCTCCTATCACGGATATTTTTGAGGCAAAAGTTTATTCCAATAGTAAAGGAGAACAAATCCCTTATCGTTTTTTAAAACCAAAAAATATAAAACGCGGTATAAAATATCCGCTGGTTTTATTTCTTCATGGCGCAGGAGAAAGAGGGGGTGATAATAAAATTCAACTGGTCAATGGAGTACAACTTTTTGCCAGACCGGAAATGATGAATAAATATCCTTGCTTCATGCTTGTTCCCCAATGTCCGAAAGACCTGAAATGGGTGGACACCGATTGGAAACTGGATAAGCACATTATGCCTGATACGCTTTCTTTTCCGTTGCGGCTTGTGACGGAATTATTAAGGGAAACCATAAAAAAATTTCCGATAGATACAACAAGGATTTATTTAACAGGAGTATCCATGGGCGGCTTCGGGGTATGGGATCTTCTCCAACGCTTTCCAAAAAAATTCGCAGCGGCGGCTCCAGTTTGCGGAGGCGCGGATGAAACCAAGGCAAGCACAATAAAAGATATTCCGGTGTGGGCTTTTCATGGGGGAAAAGACCATGTTGTAAAAACTATACGCAGCAGAAATATCATTGAAGCTTTGAAAAACGCAGGAGGAAATCCTATATATACTGAATATCCTGAACTGGGGCATAATGCATGGGACAGTGCCTATAAAGATTCGAAAATTCCTGACTGGATGTTCAAACAGCATTTGAAATGAAACT
>CAILMK010000094.1 GCA_903835275.1 uncultured bacterium
CTGAGGATCTTGAAGATGTTGCGATCGACTTCATGCAATTTCTAAATTTAGCTCTTACTAGGGTTGCAGAAAATCCAGCTTACTATAAATTAACCGCTGCAATTGCTAATTTTTACTTCAAGCATCCTCAAATAAAAGGGCTTATATATCCAAGCGTTCAATTTTTAGAAGATACGCAAAGAGGATTTAACTATGCGCTATTGCCAGAAGTTATACAGGATTGCTTACAGCCAATAAAGTTTGTGAAAACAAAATTTCGCGTTTTAGTGAGCTACAATGGAATTACCTTTCACCATGATAGTTATTCAGAAGCAAAAGAATTTGATGTTTCAAAAAACACTATAATTTGGTGATGCATCTGAAAAACGTGATACAATTCATTGAATAATCTAAGAATCAACATAGCGATAGTTTTCTTCTTTTCCCTTGATGGAACCACGAAGTGTTCTTGAATACAATAATATTAAAATCAGAAGCACGAATAAAAGAAACAAAAGATCAAGACGCTCCAACCTGCCTTGCGCAAAGTCCGGCGCGGCCCTCGGGGGAGCGTCAAGCCCACCCGCATAAACTCATTCTGAGTTTTAAAAGAGAGAGAGATCCATTTCAACATTTTCTATTGGATATTCAATATTTCCCTATATTTGTCCAAACAAAACATTTTATGAAAAAACAACTATTACTGCTAAAGGCCATTATTGCGCTCCTATGTATTGCCTCATTTAGCACTTGCACGAAAAAAGATACCACTCCCGGCACTAACGGTAACCCTTGCAATCTCACGGCACATATTGCAACAGATAGCAGTACTGTAAGTCCATACGGAACCCTGGCCCTTAGTGCAAAGGTCTCTAATGATGCTTATCCTAATACGTATTATACATGAACCGGGCCAAATGGCTTCAAATCCAACGCTGAAAATATACTCATATACTATCCCACATCCTGCAATGCGGGTACTTATTCCGTTACTGTTAAAAATGGTTACTGCACTGCAAATGCATCCTATACTGTTGCCGTCGGACCGGTCAAGCCGCCGAAAACGGTTCCTGTAAATACTATGTCAGGCATTATAAATACTACTTTTAAAACCATCACTGCCAATACTGCCGACGGACATTTTAATTTATCTGCCACAGATGACCTGGCGACAGCCAATATATTAAAATTTACTTTTTACGATACCCTGGCTCCCCAGTGCAACAAGATCTATTACATCGCATACCAGTCTGCATTTGATCCTTTGTCTGACCCTTCCAATGTGGTAGTAATAGGACGCTTTGACGATGGTGGTTTTAGAGATGAATATGATGGTACTTCAGGATATGTATATTTCACAATAGTCAATGGAAAGTATTCTGCAACCATGTGCGATCTGAACATGGCTTCCCAGAATTTTTCAGGAACGGTATCTGCTAATATTACGTCGAAGTAAATGGATATAAATGATCAAGCTTTTTCTTGTCTTTTCATTCCTGCTACTCCAATCTTACGGAGAAGTTGCGCCAAAAAGCTATAAGAATGTTCGCCTGGATTTCAGGGGAATGGCGACACGTTTTCCTTATTATAATCTTAGGGTTTTTCCAGCCCCCCATAAGCAAGGTTACGATGATTCTTCCTCATCCTCATTCAAAAAATATCGCGTAAAATCGTCAATGCTTGAAAAACTATACCAGCGGGATTTAAGGAATTATTATCCTGATAGAGTTTATCCATTTGATTCATTCCAATATTATTCCTGGCAACCTAAACTGGGTAGTTTACATATTCTTTCAATAATGGACTTAATAGAAGACAAATATGGTTCAAGTATAGATTGTTTAATTTATGATTCGACGGGCAAAAAAATAAATGAGTTTGCACTATCCTCCGCTACAGGAGATGGAGGATACTATATAGATACGAGCGGATATTTTATAAATGATTCAACCTATAAGCGTATCTGCTATTATTCGGATCCAACAACTGATACTACAAAATACCAGTTTGTTACAATATTAAGGAGTGGGGAACTCAGAAAAACCAAACCAAAACTGGTATCTTACCATCATAGTTCCTTGTGGGGTCAGTAATTGAATCCTGAATCCCTGCCTGTCGGCAGACAGGGATGACAATTATTATATCAAATCGAACACGATTTTAAAACCACTAAAGGGGCGGTATAGTCAATGTCCGCAAAAAAATTTACGATTTCGATCATTTAAGGATCATTATTATTATGGTTCTACGAGAATTTTAGTGGAAAAAGGGTCAGTTTACCATAATGAAAGAGGGCATTAATTCTAAATCTCTCAAAGTTTCTAAACCCCCGTGAA
>CAILMK010000095.1 GCA_903835275.1 uncultured bacterium
ATTTTCCAACCAATGGTAAAACGGTACGAAAATAGAAAAAGTATATTTGTTTGAAAGGAAAAGATCGGGGTTGTGAGAATTCAAGTATCATCGCACTTCCACCCGGTTTCACCACACGGTTCATTTCCTTCAGACCTTTCTCAAGGTTTTCAAAGTTTCGTACTCCAAAAGCAACAGTAACGGCATCAAAGGAATTATCCGGGTATTTCAGATTTTCCGAATCGCCGCTTTCAAGTTTTATCAGTGCGTCAAGTGCGAGTTTTGATACTTTTTCCCTGCCCATCGCTAGCATTCCTTCGGATATATCAACACCGATAATGCTTTGTGGGTTCAGTTTAGCTTCAGCAATGGCAAGGTCTGCAGTTCCGGTAGCAATATCGAGTATGGTTTTCGGAGATTCTTTTGAAAGCTGTTTAATGAGCGTTTTTCTCCAACCTTTGTCAATACCCATACTGAGCAGACGGTTGAGTAAATCATAGCGCGGGGAAATATCATCAAACATTTCCGAGACCTGTTCTTTCTTACTCTTTTCTGAATTCGCGTAGGGGACTACCTGATTTACCATTTTTGTCTTGCAAAGATACTTCTTATTAGTTAATTAGTGGATTGGTTAATTAGTTATTTAGCATATGGTGAATTGATTGATAAATAAATTCCCGCTAAACTTATCCACTAATTAACCAATCCACTAATCTACCATTTAACTAACTTTGCAGGATGGAGATCAAACAAGCAAAATACCTGATGAGTTCGCCGACCGTGAAAGGATGCCCGGCACCGGATAAGCCTGAATTTGCCTTTGTTGGCCGCTCCAATGTAGGAAAATCTTCACTGATCAATTTCCTGACCGGAAGAAAAAGCCTTGCGCTTACCTCTGTTAGTCCCGGAAAAACCAAGAATATCAACCATTTTATCATCAATGATGCCTGGTATTTGGTGGATCTGCCCGGATATGGATTTGCAAAGGTTTCCAAAACCACCCGTGATGACTGGCAAAAGAACCTTTCCGAGTATTTAATGCAAAGGACCAACCTACTCAATGTTTTCGCATTGATTGACGTGAATATTCCTCCTCAACAAATTGATCTTGAATTTATTAACTGGATGGGTGAAAACAAAATACCGTTCAGTATTGTTTTTACCAAGGCGGATAAGCCTAATATTCAACAGCTTAATAATAACGTTCAGAAATTTTTGGATACATTATCCCAAACCTGGCAGGTGCTGCCTCCCCATTTTGTAACCTCCTCTACCCGCAAAGCGGGAAAAGAAGATATTCTTGACTATATTGATAGCTGTTTTGAACAGATTTCGGAATAGCTTAGTTTAAAACCCCCTGAAGGGGGAAGCACTTCGTGCATTTTGAGCTAAAGTCCCCTTCAGGGTTCGCCGCGGCGAATAGGGGTTAAAGTTGGTGACTTATTATTATTCCTACCCTAATAACTCAGTAACTTAATAACTCAATAACCAAAGCAAATCCCTAACTTTGCGGTGGCTTTAAAATATATGAGCGATCCAGTTAAACACGAGTGCGGAATCGCATTCATTCGACTTAAAAAACCCCTTTCATTCTACAAGGAAAAGTACGGGACCTACCTCTACGGACTTAATAAACTCTATCTACTTATGGAGAAACAGCATAACCGCGGCCAGGATGGCGCGGGGGCTGCCGTTATTAAGCTCAATGTACAGCCGGGAAATCCGTACATCTCCAGAAAGCGTTCCGACCAAAGCAATCCTATCCCAAGGATCTTTGAAGGAATGCATGATGAATTAGTAAAAAACGGCTTCATCAAGAATGGTGAAGAAAATCCTGCGGCTGTAGAAACGGCTCCATTTGTGGGTGAATTATTCCTTGGTCACCTGAGGTATGGCACCTACGGTAGGGAAGGCTTGCAGTTTGTGCATCCTTTTATCCGTAAGAATAACTGGAGAAGCAGGAACCTGGTCCTTGCCGGTAACTTCAATATGACTAATAACGATGCCCTTTTTGCAAGACTCGTTGAATTAGGTCAGCATCCATTGAACAGAACTGATACGGTTACAGTGTTGGAACGTATCGGTCATACACTGGATGAAGAGAATGATGTAATTTATAAAGACCTTAGAGCACAGGGCGTCAGTAAAAAAGAAATTTCAGCACGTATAGCAACAGATTTGAATGTTGTAAACGTACTCAAAAAAGCTGCCGTCGATTTCGATGGCGGATATACCATAGCAGGCATGATCGGGCACGGTGATGCATTTGTTTTGCGCGATCCCAACGGCATTCGTCCTGCATTCTGGTATGAAAATGATGAGATCGTGGTAGTAACATCAGAACGCCCTCCTATCAAGACAGCTTTTGATGATCTCAACTATGATGATATAAAGGAAATAGAACCGGGCTGCGCTCTTATTGTCCGTGCAAATGGTGAAGTAAAAGTAGAACGGATCTTGCCTGCCGGTGAAAAAACATCTTGCTCTTTTGAGCGGATTTATTTCTCTCGCGGAACTGACAGGGATATTTATCTGGAACGTAAAGAACTTGGTAAACTCATAGCACCAACTATCCTTAAGGCGGTGAATTATGATTTTGAAAATACCGTTTTTTCTTTCATTCCAAATACTGCTGAAGTTGCCAATATAGGCATGATGGAAACCATCAATGCTGAATTGAACAATTACAAGAAAGAAAAAATAAAGGAAGGCAATCTTAGCGATACCGAACTGGATAAATTGCTTGCCATGCATGCGCGCTCCGAAAGGATCGCTGTGAAGGATGCCAAACTTAGAACGTTCATTACTTCAGACTCTCAACGTAAGGATCTTGTTTCCCATGTATACGATACAACGTATGGAGTGATCAGGAATTACACGGACACATTGGTTGCCATAGATGATTCCATAGTACGCGGAACCACTTTGCGCAATAGTATCCTGCGTATTTTGGATCGTTTGAAACCAAAGAAAATAATTATCGTTTCTTCCGCACCGCAAATCCGTTATCCGGATTGCTACGGTATAGATATGTCCAAACTCAAAGACTTCATTGCTTTCCGTGCGGCTATAGATTTATTGAAAGAAAGCGGACGTGAAAGTGTTATAAAGGAAGTTTACGCCGAGTGCATTAAACATCGCAATAATGCTGATGCAGAAAACTTCGTTAAAAGAATTTATGCTCCATTCACGGATGAAGAAATCAGTGATAAAATCGGCAAATTGCTCAAAACCGACGCAATAAATGCCGAGGTGCAAATCATTTATCAAACAGTTGAAAATTTACATATTGCTTGTCCGCTCAATACCGGCGACTGGTACTTTACCGGGAACTACCCAACTGCAGGTGGCAGACAGGTAGTGAATCGTTCATTCATCAATTTCTATGAAGGAAGTGATGAAAGGGCATATTAATTGTATTGGAAGAAACGGTCCTTCGACATGCTCAGGAACCTGTTTTCAATGCTAACTGTTGGCTGAGCTTGCCGAAGCCAACTTAAGAAAATGATCGAAACACAAAATGACGACAAAGGAAAGAATTAATATAGACGATGTAGTAATCCGTTTTGCCGGAGATTCCGGTGACGGCATACAGTTGATCGGGACGGAATTTACAAACGCTACCGCGCTTTCACAAAATGACCTTGGTACTTTTCCGGATTTTCCTGCGGAAATACGCGCCCCTGCCGGAACATTAGCCGGTGTATCCGGATATCAGATTCATTTCGGTTCCAATGAAATTCATACTCCCGGGGATCTTTGTGATGTATTGGTGGTAATGAATGCTGCTGCCCTCAAAAAGAATTTATCCAATCTCAAAAAGCCGGGAATCATTATAGCCAATGAAGATGGTTTTGACGCAAAAAATCTTCGCCTGGCAGGAATTGCGGATGAAGAAAATCCGATAAAAAATAATTCGCTGGATGGGTATAAGGTTTACATCATTCCGATCACGAAAATCACCCGCGAAAGTTTAAAGGCGTCCGGCCTTGGTACCAAGGAAATGGACCGTTCCAAGAATATGTTTATTCTTGGATTGATCTGTTGGATGTACCAGCGTCCATTGGCTCCATCGATCGAAGAAACCAAAAGAAGATTCGCTAAAAATCCTGCAGTCCTTGAAGCAAATTTAAAAGTACTGAATGCAGGATTTAATTACGGTGAAACTGCTGAAATAATAGAAGAAAAGTTTAAAGTAGCACCTGCAAAAATGAAACCCGGTGTATACCGTGGTATCACAGGAAATGCTGCAACAGCACTTGGATTGGTGGCGGCTTCTGTAAAATCAGGTTTGCCATTATTTTACGGCTCCTACCCTATCACTCCTGCGTCTGATATTTTGCACGAACTTGCCAAGCAAAAGAACTTTGGTGTGATTACCTTTCAGGCGGAAGATGAAATTGCTGCAATATCATCAGCCATCGGCGCCTCCTATGGAGGAAGCCTGGGTGTAACTGCATCCTCCGGCCCGGGTATAGATTTAAAAAGTGAAGCAATGGGTCTTGCAGTAATGTTGGAACTTCCATTGGTTATTATAAATGTACAACGTGCCGGGCCATCCACAGGCATGCCTACTAAAACAGAACAGGCTGATCTTTTACTATCCTTTTACGGAAGGCATGGGGAAGCGCCTATGCCAATTCTTGCCGCTAACTCACCTACAGATTGCTTTGATACCATATATGAAGCAGCCCGCCTCGCTGTAGAATTCATGACTCCGGTGACATTCCTGAGTGATGGATACATTGCCAACGGTGCTGAGCCATGGAGATTTCCGCAAACTGCAGACTTGAAAGGATTCAAAATAAATCTTGCCACTTCAAAAGATATTTCGGATAACAAGTATTATCCATATATGCGTGATGAAAGGCTGGTGCGTACATGGGCATTGCCCGGCACACCCGGATTAGAAAACCGTATAGGTGGAATTGAAAAAGAAGACATCACAGGAAATATTTCCTATGATCCGAAGAACCATGAAAAGATGGTTCATATTCGTGCGCAGAAAATTGCCAATATCGCTGATTTTATTCCGCTTCAAGCGCTAGACAGCGGACCTGAGAAAGGCAAGGTACTGATCCTTGGGTGGGGTTCTACGTATGGTACTATCAAAACTGCCTGTCAGGAATTGAAAAAAGAAGGAATTGAAGTGAGTCATGCGCATTTGAAATACATGAATCCGATGCCGAAAAACCTAGGGGAAATACTTTCAAGCTTTGATAAGGTATTGATCCCAGAAATGAATATGGGGCAATTATTAATGCTTATAAGGGCTAAATTTATGATCCCTGCCATAGGTTATAGTAAAGTTAGGGGACTTCCTTTTTCCACACACGATATCGTGGACAAGGTTAAAGAAATTTTGTAATGGAAAATATTCAAGAAACAGAACATATAGAAGCATTTACTTCCAAGGATCTGGAAACAGACCAGGAAGTACGCTGGTGTCCCGGTTGTGGTGATTATTCCATCCTGAAACAGGTGCAGACAGTAGTACCTAAACTCGGATTGAAACGCGAGAATATTGTTTTCATTTCGGGAATTGGCTGCTCTTCACGTTTTCCATATTATATGGAAACGTATGGTATGCATTCCATTCACGGGCGTGCCACTGCCATTGCATCAGGATTAAAGATCAGTCGTCCTGAACTCAGTGTATGGATCGTTACCGGTGACGGTGATGCTCTTTCCATAGGAGGAAATCACTTTATTCATTTGCTTCGAAGGAATCCTGATGTAAATATTCTTCTATTCAATAACCAAATCTACGGACTCACAAAAGGCCAATACTCTCCTACTTCCGTAGAGGGACAGGTGACGAAATCAAGCCCGCTGGGTGTGTTGGATCATCCTTTTAATCCGCTCGCATTATCATTGGGTGCAGAGGCATCTTTTGTAGCGCGCACAATGGATAGGGATCCAAAACATTTGCAGGCAACCCTGCATCGCGCGGCAGCTTTCAAGGGTGCGAGTATGTTGGAAATTTATCAGAACTGCAATGTATTTAATGACGGCGCATTTTTCATTTATACCGATAAGGAAACCAAGGCGGCATCCGCAATATTTGTAGAGGAAGGTAAACCATTGGTCTTTGGTGAAAATCAAAATAAGGGTATCCGTTTCAATAACGGCAAACCTGAAATCGTAGATCTTACTGAAGGGAAATTCGGCATCAGTGACCTATGGGTGCACGATGAGCAGGATCCTTATAAAGCGAATCTTTTATCTCGTTTTTATGATCATCCATCCGAGCCCGGACATTTCCCTCGTCCGTTCGGAGTGATCTACGCAAAGGAGCGCCGCACCTATGAAAACATCGTTCATGACCAGCTTGATTTTGCAAAAGAAAAAATGGGCTTGGGTGATCTGGATGCGCTTATCAAGGGTAAGCAGACATGGGAAATCGCTGATTAGTTATTGGGTTATTAAGTTAATGAGTAATTAAGGAATACTTTGATAATTTCATGGCTTTGAGCGCGGGAGTCCCTCTTTGAAGAGGGTTATGGAGATGACAAAAAGTTCATTAAGTTTAAAGCGAAAAAACCTGAAACCTTTTCTTTTCATATCGTTCCTTCTTATTTGTTTAGGATGCAATCATGCCCCAAAGCAAAAGAATACTGTTCCTATTTCTAAAAAAGAAATTCCAGGGGCAAAAGGGTATACCTTTACATTTTCTGATATTAGTGCAAAGGAATTTTATTCCATTCAGAAGAATCCGGATGATCCATCCGATGATTTTATTCCGCAGGATTCAGGCTTGCAAATGATTAAAAATGATTCACGTTTCATTAGAATAGCAGATAGTTTCCTTATTGTTACTACAGCAAATTCGATAGATACTTTCCGGTCGTCCACCTGTGGACAAGGCTTCTGGATGGATACATGCTGGTATCGTGGAAAGATAAAAGGAACCGACTACATTATTGTGACTGAAGCATTACATGAAATGATGTGCACAAGCACCCTTGTCAATCTAAAAAATGGCAGCGTGGAACAAGCTTCTTTCAGCATGTCATTCTCAAAGGATAAAAAACTTCTTTCCACCTATCAGGATTTTGCTATTTATCCGGGAGCGGAATTTGAATTTGATGTTCTTTCTTTAAAAGATGGAATTTTTAGCAAAATGTTCGAAAAACGTTTTGAGGATATAGCTGCAACAGATTGCCGCTGGCAGAATAATAACACCATTTACATTAAGGGGTATATGGGTAAGGAATTTAAGCGGGATACCATCTATAAGGCAATCAAAATTTCCGGCCCTGGTTTTTGAATATTTTTATGAGCGGATGCTCACATAAGCAGTTTCAAATTATAAATCTAAAATCGTAGATCGTACATCCTAGTGTGGAAACTTCTCCACGTATTTCATCCACTGGTTTATACCTTCAAGATTGAAGTGAGTATTATCTAAAAACAGATCACGATTTTCAGCAAGGGGATTAAAAGTGAAATCCTGATAAGTGGCGCCGTACTCCTTTGCAAGAGGCAAAATAATCCGGTTTTTGATCATATCAATATTCATAATACCTTCACGGGTTTCCTTCCAGATAGGAGTTGTGTAAAGGTGTAACCGGATATTATTCTTTTTGCATATAGATAAGATATTCCTGAATTCTTCCAGGTTTAAAAGTTGCGGATATATATAATTTGGAAGATAATTCCTGCCTATTTTTCCTTTGTGATTGGAGATGCCCTTGAAGTCCCCATATTTATTAAATGGTTTCTTTTCCAGTTTGATGATGGAATTAGCAACACTGAGGAAACCGATTTTTGAATTGAATTCTACATTTTTGTAAAAAGGAAGATACCTCCAGCAAAATGCCCTCTTTTCACCATACGCTTTCCCAAATTCAGTATACACAACATCATCATAAATATAAGGAAGGAAACACCATACACGCATTTCATTATTCAAATGGTTTTCAAACTCGTTGAAATCAATATTGTAGTAAACGTCCTTAACGGTATTTCCATTTTTAAGGAAAAGGTAAAGCATCAGGTATTGTTGTGAAACATTTGAACCGTCCAGCGAAATATTGATCCCTTTTTTATTCCAGTATTTCTCCAGTGTATCCGTTTGTATCATGGTGTATACCCGCGAATGCCCGAGGAACGCAAAATCATAATCCTTTTTCTTAATATGATCCAGCCACCACACTTTATTGAAATCATTTTTACGAATGAAATAATCGTAGGTATAGTTGAGCGCGTAAAATCCTGCGATCGTTACAAGTATAAATATGATTACTTTCTTTGCCATTCTAAAACTGGAAATAAATAAATGACTGCGGGTTTTTAAATACTGCAAAATTCAGGAACATGAATATCATTAACCAGGTTACGCCCCATTTCATACCAAGGGTTTTGCCTTCCACCATATTATTTATGGGGTTTGTACCATATTTCCCCTCTATGAAAAGCATAAAGGGAACACATAAAATGAGTGTGATCATATCACTCAAACATTCATAATCCGTATTGAACGGTGTGTGCGTATGCTTGAAAGATAAAAGGTTTTTGAACATGATCTCCGCATCGTGCAGATGTGGTGCTCTGAAGAATATCCATGCAAAGCAAACTAACTGGAATGTAATGATCCCGGTCAGGAAATTGCCTTTCTTTTTATCGCCAATAAATGAATTGAGCAGGAGTAAAACCCCGTGTATGGCTCCCCAGATAATGAATGTCCAGTTGGCACCGTGCCAGAATCCACTCAATACAAAAGTTGCCATCAATGCGAGTATCCAGTTGAGTTTGGTACCACGATTTCCACCTAATGAAAAATAGACATAGTCCCGGAACCATGTAGATAAGGAAATATGCCATCTGTG
>CAILMK010000096.1 GCA_903835275.1 uncultured bacterium
ATCAGCGATACTGGGAATGCATAATATCCTGGAGCGCCCTATGGCCATCAACGGACAGGTGGTGATACGCCCGATGATGTATGTGGCCCTTAGCTACGATCACCGTGTGATTGACGGCCGCGAATCTGTAGGATTCCTTGTACGCGTAAAACAAATACTGGAAGACCCTACAAGGTTGTTGTTGGGGGTATAAAGAGAAATTAATATTTTATAAACTAAAAATCCCGCGGTGCGGGATTTTTAGTTTATAACCCCTCCGCCCTGCGGGCACCTCCCCTAAAGATAAGCTAGCATCTTTCCTTTAAGCTTTAGACACCCGCACATGCTCGCTTGCGAGCAAACTCATCCCCTGTGGAATGTCCCGATCCCTCCTGTTTTTAGGAGGGGTGCCCAAAGGGTCGGGTGGTTAGGAGTGTGACTTCAACAAACTAAGACAGCAACACCAGAAATATGCCTTCGTTTTGTCCCTTGCCACGTGTCTCCTGTCCCTATTTTGCATTAACTTTGCCCCAGTTTAGTAAATTACTATGGAAAAATTTGATGTTACCGTTATAGGTTCAGGTCCCGGCGGCTATGTAGCTGCCATTCGTTGTGCGCAACTGGGTTTTAAAACCGCTATCATTGAGCGCTACCCTACCCTGGGCGGCACTTGCCTCAACGTAGGCTGTATTCCCTCCAAGGCATGGCTGGATTCGTCTGAGCATTATTACAAGATGATGCATGAATTCGCAGCGCACGGCATTACTTACCAAAAACCGGGAGTTGATATCAAAACCATGAGTGCACGCGTTGCTGATGTTGTAAAAGCAAACGTGGATGGGATTGCTTTTTTGATGAAGAAGAACAAGATCACTGTCATCAGCGGACATGGTACTATCAAAACCGCAACGAGTATTGAAGTTGCCAACGGAAATGATAAACAAATTATAGAAACCGGCAAGATCATTATTGCAACGGGCTCCAAGCCGAGCAGTCTGCCGGGCATAGAAATAGACAAGGAACGCATCATAACATCTACAGAAGCATTGAAGCTGCAGGAAATACCAAAGCACATGATCCTCATTGGTGGTGGCGTGATAGGACTGGAATTAGGTTCTGTATTTGCGCGTCTGGGTGCAAAAGTATCCGTAGTGGAATTCATGGATGGAATATTGCCTACTATGGATAAATCACTTGGCAAGGAATTGCAGAAGACCATGAAGAGAATGGGTGTTGATTTCTATCTAAAGCATAAGGTCACATCTGTGACAAAGACCCCTAAATCCCCTAAAGGGGACTTTAAAAACGGTGGAGTCATTGTTAAAGCTGAATCTGATGGAAAAGAAATATCTCTTGAAGGTGATTATTGCCTGGTTGCTGTAGGAAGAAAAGCCTATACTGCTGAACTTGGATTGGAAAATATCGGCATCACTACAGATAACCGCGGAATGATCCCGGTGAATGAACATCTGGAAACATCCGTTCCGGGAGTATACGCCATTGGTGATGTGATCAAGGGCCCTATGCTGGCACATAAAGCTGAAGAAGAAGGTGTATTCGTTGCAGAGCAATTAGCAGGACAAAAACCACATATCAATTATAATCTTATACCGGGTGTGGTTTATACCTGGCCGGAAGTTGCTGCCGTAGGACAAACCGAAGAGCAACTCAAGGCTGCAGGAATTGCATATAAAACAGGTTCCTTCCCATTCAAGGCAAGTGGTCGCGCACGTGCCAGTATGGATATGGATGGATTCATCAAGGTGCTTGCCGATAAGGAAACCGATGAGATCCTCGGTGTACACATGATAGGCGCCCGTATGGCTGACCTGGTAATGGAAGCTGTGGTTGCAATGGAATACCGTGCTTCCGCGGAAGATATAGCGCGTATGTGTCACCCTCATCCAACCTATTCCGAAGCATTCAAGGAAGCATGTTTAGCCGCAACTGATAACAGGCCAATACACATATAGGGGAAATTCAAATATCTAATTTCTAAATCCTAAATGAGCTCCATTTAGAGTTTAGATATTAGGATTTAGTGCTTATAAATTTTTGATGAAAAAACATTGGTACATATTCGCACTTCTGCTCTTATTTGTACCAACTAAGAGTTCAGCGTGGGGCTTCTGGGCGCATAAAAAGATCAATCGCGCGGCAGTGAGTACACTTCCCAAGCCAATGCTTCGGTTTTATCAAAATAATATTGATTACCTGAGCGCTCATTCCGTAGATCCTGACAAGAAACGATATATTGATTCCACAGAATCAGCGCGGCATTATATTGATTTGGACGCCTATGGCAAATATCCTTACCTGAACATTCCACGGAAATATATTGATGCAAAGAAGAAATTTGGGGAGAAAAAACTCAATAAATTCGGCACGCTTCCATGGGAAATCAGCTGGCAGTACAATCGTCTGGTAGAAGCATTTCGCTCGCATGATTCCGCAGGAATTCTAACAATTTCCGCACATCTCGGACATTATATAGCTGACGCTACTGTGCCGCTGCACACCACCAGGAATTACAACGGTCAGTTAACAAATCAAAAAGGTATTCATTCTTTGTGGGAAAGCACGATTCCGGAAAAGTTCGGAGATGAGTATACACTTTCCGCGATGCCTGCTTTTTATATAAAGGATGTTCAGGCTTATGCCTGGCAAATAATTTTAAACAGTAATTTGAATGCGGATAGTGTTCTACTAAAAGAAAAAGAATTAAACGCAAATTTTCCTGAAGATAAAAAATACGTCAAAAGCGATAGCAGCGGACAGATTTACTCCCCCGAATACGTACGTCAATACAATGCAAAACTGAATGGAATGGTGGAAAAACGCTTCGATGCCGCAATTATCGATATAGGTTGTTTATGGATGAGTGCCTGGATAGATGCGGGAAAGCCAGTTTTGAAATTCAAAAAAACTGCCCAGAAAAAAAATTCACTTCCAGTAAAGGGCAAATACAAGGGAAAGAATGGATAAAAATACTGCAAATATTCATCCTCCCACCGAAGTGGAATTACTTGAATTTTTCAAAAAAAATACCGGAGTCCAATTGTATCTTTTCGCAGGAATGGAGAGTGTTTTTAAAGATAATTCCAACTGGAATGCCTTGTATGAAAATGGGGAAATAAAGGAAGTCTCCCTTTTTCGCAGCAAGGGAACCAATCCACATTTATATTTTCTCAGCAGAAATAATACTGATGAAACGAATGAATTTCTTGCAGATGCTATAAAGGATATTAAAGGCGAATTTTACATCTATATCAGCTCTCATTTTTCAAATATCTTCGATAAAATAAACACCATTGAAGACCATGGGAATTATTTCCAGATGTATTTGCAAAATAAAAATTTACTCGCGGTTGAAAATAAGAATATCCGCAGGCTTGGCATGGATGACCTTGCTCAAATGCAGGAAATATTCGACGCCGATTATCCGGGTAACTGGTTCACTCCTTCTGCGCTTGAAAACGGAATATATATCGCGCAATTTGAGAATGATACATTAGCAGGCATTGCAGGTACAAATTTCATCAATAAAAAACACGGCATCGCTTCCATTGGGAATATCGTCACACGATCTGATTTTCGGGGAAAAGGAATTGCTAAAAACATCACTTCCTGCCTCTGCAATATTCTTCTTCAAAATGACATATCAGAAATCGGCTTGAGTGTTCACACCGGTAATTTCACCGCAATAAAAATGTATGAAAGAATCGGATTTTCTATAGTGGATGAATACGTATATAGGAAGATAAGTCTGAATTTGTCAGAATCACAGATTAAAAAAGATTAAAGGATTTCACGGAAAAAATCAGTGTTATTTGTGTAATCCGTCAAATCAGTGATTCAGAAATTTAATCTGCGCGAAAATGAGTTACACGAAAAGCTCCCTGAATTTGAATGTGCTTCCATCAAACAAACCCTTGTCGCTAAGTTTTAATTTCGGAATTACCAGTAACGCTAGAAATGAAAGCGTCATGTAAGGTGCCGTTAATCGGCTACCCATTCTCTTCACTTCAGCATCCATTTTCTGGTATTCATCTGCTACTTCATACCCATCACTTGTGCTCATAAGTCCTGCCACTGGCAAAGGAAGAATACTATGATCAGCTTCATTCACATAAGATATTCCTCCCATCGTATCAATAACCACATTTATTGCGCGAACAATGGATGCATCATCCACTCCCACTGCAATAATATTATGACTATCGTGTGCCACTGATGAAGCAATAGCTCCTTCACGCAAGCCGAAATTCTTAACAAATGCAATGGCGGGAGGAGCACTGTTATCGTAGCGGTTTACCACCACCATTTTCAGGATATCCCTGTCTATATCACTGATAGCATATCCTTTTTCGGTCAAAACTTCCTGAGCTGATTCTCCTGTTATTAACTGGCCGTTGATGGCTTCAATAACGACAATTTTATTGCTTGTTGCCTGTACAGCGATATCCTCGTCATGGACAAAAGTCCTGTTGAAATTATTAATAATATCTGATTTCGTAACCGGAATCAGCGATTTACCTCCTTTGGCAACCAGTTCCCCTTTGATCCATGTTTCCTTTATTTCAAAATCACTCAGGTTATCAACGATAATAAAATCAGCAGAGTCCCCTTCCTGAAGAAGTCCGTTGCGCAATCCATAATGCCGGGTAGGATTTAATGTCGCCGCCCTGATTACATCCATTTTATTCATATCCATTTTGATTGCCCTGCGCACGAGGTCGTTGATATGCCCTTCCACGAGCGCATCCGGATGTTTATCATCGGAGCAGAACATGATCTTATCAGGATAAGCGATGATCAGTTCAATAAGCGCATCGAAGTTTTTAGCGGCAGAACCTTCCCTGATAATTATCTTCATTCCGAGGCGCAATTTCTCCAATGCCTCTTCTTTGGTGAAACACTCATGATCGGTACTGATTCCCGCGGCGATGTATTTCGCAGCATCCTCACCTCTCAAGCCCGGTGCATGCCCGTCTATAGGCTTATTGTATTTTTTAGCGATCCTGATCTTTTCCATCACTACCGGGTCATCGTGCAAAACACCGGGATAATTCATCATTTCCGTGAGGTAACGGATTTCCTTGCGCGAAAGCAATTTATCAATATCCTCCGGTGTGATGATAGCTCCTGCTGTCTCAAAATTTGTGGCGGGAACGCAACTGGGAGCGCCGAAATTGATATAAAAGGGCACCTGCCAGGAATTATAGATCATGTAATCTATACCCTCCATTCCGCACACATTGGCAATCTCATGAGGATCGGAAACGGTAGCCACTGTACCATGTACCACCGCAAGGCGCGCAAACTCCGAAGGCACAAGCATGGAGCTTTCTATATGAACATGGGCATCCACCAGCCCTGGCATGATGAAATGCTTCGGAGCCTTAGCAATCTCCCTGATAGAGAAAATATGCCCGTTACGGATAACGATTTCCCCGGGGAAAATGCGCCCCCCGACTACGTCAATGATCAGTCCTGATACTTGATTGGCTTCGCTCGTCATCTGCAATTAGCTTGATAAAGCAAAGTTTAAAAATTTTAGTGATATATTTGAATTTGAATAAAGAAAATGTAAAA
>CAILMK010000097.1 GCA_903835275.1 uncultured bacterium
CTGGGTAAAGGATGTTGCGGGTAATAGCTGGGGCATTCCGAATTATTTAACATCGAGGAGGCTCAACATTAATATTCAGGTTAAGTTTTAAAAAATATTTGATACTATGCGTAAGATCATTTTATTAACTACGGCAATTGCTTTTTTCTGTTCCTGTAATTCCGGTGCAAAAAAAGCGGCAAACGATGAGCAGGTGCAAGTCAAGGATACAACTTCCGCAAAACTTCCCACAAAAGCACCGAGGGAGGATTTCCCTATAGGAAAAGTGATTCCCATAGTAAAAATAAAATCTGATTCCACGCAGAGTTACGCGCTTTATTTACCCGCAGGATACGACAAGGCACACGATATGCCTGCTGTATTTTTCTTTGAACCTCATGCTAAGGGAAGCGTTCCCCTGAATAAATATAAATCACTTGCGGATAAATATCATTACATTCTTTTATGCTCCAATACTTCACAAAACGGCATGACTGATGACCAATTGAATCCCATCATTGATAAGTATATGCAGGACGGGCGTTCAAGAATAGCTGTAGATGACCAGCGCGTATATGTTGGAGGCTTCTCAGGTGGCTCCATGGTAGCAGGAATGGTTGCCCTCAACAAGGGAGGTGTGAGAGGTGTGATTGGCGCCGGAAAAGGATTGCCCAAAGCAAAAGGCCCTATACCGGGACCGTTTAATTATTTCGGCATAGTAGGAGATGGCGATTTTAATTATGATGAGATGCTTAGTCTGGACAGGTCCTTCGAAAAATCATCCATAAAGCACCAGTTGGTTACTTTCCAGGGGAAACATGAATGGCCTCCTGTGGAAAAAATGGACGATGCATTATTATGGATGGATCTGCAAGCCATGAAGGAAAAACAAATAGCAGTGAATAATGATGAGATGGGAGTGTTTATTAAAGAACATGAAAATGCGGCAGCTTCCTATGAAAAAAGCGGAAGAAATTATGAAGCTGCCTTTGAGTATAACGAACTCATGCAATCCCTCAGTGATATACACGATGTTTCCCCGTGGCAGGCGAAACTAAAGGAAATTGCCTCGAAGGATCAATACAAAAATGAAATTGCAACCTTGGATAAACTTTCCAGATCTGAGAATGAAGAACGCAATTCACTGATTGAGGCATTCAAGACAAAACCTACTCCATGGTGGGGTTCAACCATTCAGGGTTTGCAGCAGCAGGCGAGGAGTACCACAGGCCCTGTTTCCGCGTATAAGCGCAGACTGGTATCACTCATAAGCATGATTTCATTTGTGCAGGCGGACGCGGCACTCAAGAATAACAAGATTCCCGACGCGGCACATTTTATTGATGTTTTCAGGATGGCGGATCCGCAGAATAGCGATGTGCCGTATTTAAGTGCCTGCTTATTTGCAGCACAGGGAAACAAAGCTTCGGCATTCTCATCCCTGAGGCAGGCCATCGCCGCAGGATTTAATGATAAAAGCCGTTTGCAAAATGATCCGTCATGGGCATCCCTGAAAGGGGACGCGGAATATCAGGGCATCCTTAACAGATTATAATAGGACAGATTTTTTTGCCGGGGATTAAAATATTGCCCGGGATGAAATTTAAATGGATTTGCTTGTTTTTTCAGCTTTCGGTTTTGCTTCCGGAAGTGATTCGAGCCAGGTATAGATATCTTCCTGGGCACGGTATTTTTTATCTTTTGAATCCACTTTTTTATAGGCATTGTTAAGATCCTTATCAATGATACGTGCCTTCGTATTATCCTGCCATTGTAAGTGTAGGAATTCCCTCAGCTCCTCCTGAATTTCAGGATCGTATATAGGGCAGGCAAGCTCGACCCTATAGTCGAGGTTCCGCGTCATCCAATCGCCGGAGCTAATAAATATTTTTTCATCGCCCCCATTGGCAAAAAGAAAAATACGCGAGTGCTCCAGATATTTATCTACAATACTTATCACTTCAATATTTTCACTCATATCTTCCACCCCCGGCTTCAGGGAACAGATACCACGTACAATCAAACGGATGCTTACTCCTGCCCGGCTCGCCTCGTATAGCTTTTCTATCATGGAAAGATCCACGAGGCTATTCATTTTTAAAAACATGTATGCAGGCAAACCGTTTTTAGCATTCTTTATTTCGTTATCCATCAATTTCAGGAATTCAGTTCTCATTAAAAAAGGAGAAACCAATAAATGTCTGAAGCCTGTATTTTTAATATTATTGTCAAGGAAATTAAATACGTTGCTTACTTCATTTGCAATTTCCTGGTTGGCTGTAATAAGGGCATGATCAGAATATAACCGGGAAGTATTTTCATTAAAATTTCCGGTAGCGATGTACGCATACCTTACCGTTTTTCTTTTTTCCTTGCGGGTAATCAGGCATAGCTTAGTGTGTACTTTCAAACCCGGTGCACCGAAGATCACTTTTGCGCCTTCTTCACGCAGTTGGTTTGCCCAGTAAATATTTGCCTCTTCATCAAAACGAGCCTGCAATTCCACAACAGCTACCACTTGCTTACCATTGCGAATGGCATTGATCAGCGAATTAATAATATTTGAATTTTCCGCAACACGATATAAGGTAATGCGTATAGATACAACATCCGGATCAATGGCAGCTTCGCGTAATAAGTCAATGACGTAATTAAAAGAATGATAGGGATAATGCAGGAGCAAATCTCTTTTCGCGATCAGACCGAAAAAGTCCCCTTTAGAAGATCCGATATATTTATGCGGAATGGGAGCCTTGGTCTGGTAAAAAAGCTCCTTGTTATCCAGTGTAGGAAACTTTATAAAATCCTTGAAATTATGATAACGTGCTCCGGGAATCAGGTTATCATTTTTGTGAAAATGCAATTTCCTTACCAGGTATTTTAATAATTCCTGCGGCATTTCCTCATCATATATGAAACGAACCGGACGACCTTTTTTCCGTTGCTTTAAACTCTTGGAAAGTTTCTGGAGGATGGTCTGGGATATATCATCATCCATTTCAAGTTCTGCATCTCTGGTGAGCTTTACAGTATACGCTTCAAAAGTATCCGCACCAAAAATATAAAAAACCTCTTCAAGGCAATAGCGTATTACATCATCCAGGAGAATAATGAATTTTCCATCATCTTCCGGCAACACTATAAATCGTGGAGTTTGCGCAGGTAGTTCTATGAGTGCATATTTTTCCGTGGAGGAAATACCCTTATTGGATAATATGATGGCAAGGTAAATGGTTTTATCCCTGAGCATGGGAAATTCAGGGGCATAATCCAGCATGATTGGCACCAGTTTGGACCGCACATGCCTTTGAAAATAGTTTCTTACAAATTCCCCTTGCTCCTTGCTGAGTTGCTTTTCATTGATGATATGGATATTTTCAGCAGCAAGTTCTGTAAGTATATCCGCGTATATCCGGTCGGATTGGTGCCTTTGATCAATAACAATTTCCTGAATGCGCTGTAAAATTTTTACGGGGCTGCCTCCGAAAACCTTTTTCTGTTTCAGGTTTAGTTTGCCCATTCGGTGCAGTGATGCCACCCTGACCCTGAAAAACTCATCCAGGTTGGATGAGAAAATTCCAAGGAATTTTATGCGTTCCACCAATGGCACAGTGGTGTCATCTGCTTCCTGCAGTACCCTTTCATTAAAAGAAAGCCAGCTAACCTCGCGGTTGATGAATTTAACTTTTTCTCCTCCCATTTTCGCCGCAATAATATAGCATTTTTAACTAGGGGGCACTAAAAAGTATGTTAAATTTTTATGATACCACAGATTCTATGAAATCAACGACCTTTCCTTTTCTCCATGTAATGGTACTCCATTGATCAGTTTCAAACCGGATTGTTACGCAGGAGGAGGTGGGCATATTTTCAGAAAAGTTTCCTGTAAGTGCATGTGCAAATCCTGAAACAGTAGGATTGTGGCCCGTAATCATCAGTGAATCAATGGAATTGTCAACATCATGTATTACTTCCAGACATTGCGCTTCATCAGCGGTATACAACCTTTCATCTGCAAATATTTTGTCTGCGGGATAGTTGATTGTAGCTGCGATTATCCTTGCCGTTTGCATGGTTCTTTGCGCATTACTGGAAATAATTAATTGCGGTAATATTTTTTTTGACTTGAAAATTTCAGCGGTTCTCAGGACTTCCGCCTTGCCTTCATCGTCAAGGTTTCGAAAGAAATCAGTTCTCGAACTTTTATTTTCAGCATGGGCATGTCTGACTAAATAAAGTGTTTTCATCAATTATGGGCTTGGTTTAATGGGACGGTAAAGATACGACTATTCTAAATTATGGGTAAAAAAGGCATTAAATTCAAATATTATTCCGGCTTGGTAAGAGTAAGGATTATTTCTTTAAGATGTGGAAATTCCTCTAAAAGGGCGTTTCTTTTAGCCATTACAAAATCAGAAAAATCAAATCCCGGTGAAACGGTACATCCTGCCAGGGTAAATGGGTTTTCAGCGATGGATCCGAACCAGCATCCTGCCGGAATTACCGCCTGTAAATGCTCATTTGCGTCAGGATTATTGCCGATTGTGATGGTTTCGTATTTCCCTTCCGGGTGTATAACATGGATATTTAAGGGAAAACCTGCGTAAAAATGCCATAATTCATCTGACTTTATGCGGTGAAAAGCTGAAAATTGTCCCTTTTCAAGCAAGTAATAAATTGAGGTTGAAAATGACCTGTTTCCGGTGAACCGGGAAGGCAGTGACGAATGAATTATTTGCTCTTCTGCGCGGTACACTTCCCTGAACCATCCACCCTCCGGGTGCTGTGATAATTCCAGTTTTTCCTTCCAATAATCCGCCTCTTTTTCTTTCACTCCTTTTAAATTATATGCAAATTTCTAAAAAATAATGGAATTGAACCTGAAATCCGTAAGATTTCCGGCAAATCGGTGAAATATTCTGTTACAGGAGTACTATCTTTACTTAACAATATCCGCTGATTATGGCGTTACTATGAAACAGTTAAGAGGCAAATATATACTAACAGGCACAGGGAAGTTTCTCCCTCACAAAGAGGAGAATATTTTATTTCCTGCCGGGGTATATTTCTTTATACAACTTGTACTGTTGTTTTTCATAGTATCATTTTGCAGCAGTCTCTCCGCACAAACTATGGTCAGGGAACCGGATTCCAACCTGATAAAGCAAAATCATATCCGCTCCATGGGAATGTATGAATACAATTACAGTGATCAACATCCTTCCTTGAAAAGACAGTATTTGAAACGCTTTGATAAAATGGGAAGGCCTCTTTCAAAATATGAATTTGCTCCCGGAAGAGAAGCTTACCGGACTGAATTTAAGTATGATATGTCAGGCTCTCTTACCAGTTCATTAACATATGATCCTTACGACGGCGGTTTTTCAACTACCCAGTATAATTACAATGGACAGGGCCAAAATACAGAGCGCTCACATTTTGACCTGTACGGCAGACTGGAATACAGGAACCTGATAAAATACGATCAAAGTGGCAAACCAAAGGAAAGCGGTACCTACGGACTATCGGATAAATTCAGCAGTAAGGACGAATATCTCTATGACTCACTGGGAAAATTAGCGGAAGCCCGCTTGTATTATACCGATGGGAAAATAGCCTGTAAAGTTAAATACCTTTATGATAATGAAGGTAAGAATAATGTCATTATCCGGTACGATGGTGGGGATTCCGTGCCCAATTGCAAATATGCCTACAAATACGACAAAAAAGGCAACATTATTGAGGAAGCCATGCAAAGTATGAGTGGGGAATTGAAAGAGAAAAATACATACAAATACGATAAGAAAGGCGATCTTATTGACCAGGTGTATTATGCTTCCGCAAATGCTCCGCTATACAGATACAAATTCAAATACCGTTTTTACAGGAAATAAATAATTTTGAAATATTCGTTCAGCAGGTTATAACTTTGCACGAATGAAGAAAATCCTGTTCCTCACACTTCTTTTGATTCCTGCACTTTTTTCGTGCCAGAAGGAACTTGGGGACTGCTTTAAAAGCCGGGGAAGCCATGCCACAGAATCGAAACAATTGACCGGTTTCAATTCCATCATCGTTTATGATAAGATAGACCTGATCATCATCAAGGATAGCATTAATTGTGAGCATGCGGATCTGGATGGATGGAAAAATATTCTTCCAAACATTAGTTTTGATGTGCAGGATGGAGTTTTATCGATTCATGATAATACTACTTGCGATTTTGTCAGGGATCTTAATGACCGCACCACAGTAACAGTTTATTTTAAGCAACTGATAAATCTTGAAGTGCATGATAATGCCTCGGCTAACAGCGGTAAAAGATTATATCTTGACAGCCTCGTTATTAAAAACCATGGTGTAAATGACATAAACCTTGATCTGGTCATGAATAGTATGCTGACGACCTTTCAGTACAGTGCCAATAATATTACATTAAAGGGTTCCGCTGCTGTTTTTGTCTCAGTAATGGAAGATGTAAGTGGTATGGATGCCTCTTTGTTCAGGGGCGATTATACATATGTATTTCAGGATAGTCCGCGGGATTGCTATGTAAATCCATTGAAGGAACTGGGCGGACAAATAACTTATTCAGGCAATGTATATTACAATACGGTACCCTGGAAATTAAGTATAGAGAAAAAGAGTTCGGGTAATTGTATAAAGAAATAATTACATCACTACGGGGAATACCCTTCCTGCCATGTAATAAGTCCTTCTGTAATAAGCTGACCTGAGGTCATTTATTACGACGCCTACACCATAAGTGGCTGAATGAATAAATTTACCATCTTTCAGGTAAAGCCCGACGTGTGTAATCCTTGTACCTCTTTCACGGAAAAACAAAATATCTCCTTCCTGAAGTTTTTCGTTTTTGCGGACAAGTTGCCTCATCTGGCGGAACATACTTAAACCACCATGACTAAGAGTGACACCAAAAACATCCTTGTAAATAGCGGAAACA
>CAILMK010000098.1 GCA_903835275.1 uncultured bacterium
ACCATGAAGAAAGCGGGCGTACCATGTGTGCCCGGTTCCGAAGGGATCCTTCACGATGTGAAAGACGCTAAAAAAGTTGCTGCTAAAATAGGTTATCCCGTTATTATAAAAGCTTCCGCCGGTGGTGGTGGAAGAGGGATGAGAATTGTGTGGCAGGATTCTGAAATTGAGAAAGCATATGATTCTGCCAAGCAGGAATCCGCTGCTGCTTTCGGCAATGACGACCTCTACATGGAAAAATATATAGAGGAACCGCGCCATATAGAATTCCAGATCGTAGGTGACCAGTTCGGCACAGTATGTCACCTATCCGAACGTGATTGCTCCATACAACGTCGTCACCAGAAATTACTCGAGGAAACACCATCTCCTTTCATGACATCAGAGCTTCGTGATGAAATGGGTGCTGCTGCCATTGCTGCCGCACAGTCGGTAAATTACGAAGGTGTAGGTACAGTGGAATTCCTCGTGGATAAGCATCGCAATTTCTATTTCATGGAAATGAATACCCGTATCCAGGTGGAGCACCCCGTTACGGAAGAAGTAATCAATTACGACTTAATAAAAGAACAAATATTAGTGGCTGCAGGCATTCCTATCTCAGGGAAAAATTATTATCCTGAGCGTTGTGCCATTGAGTGCCGCATCAATGCAGAAGATCCATACAATGATTTCCGCCCGAGTCCGGGGAAGATCATTAATCTCCATAAACCCGGCGGTCACGGAGTGCGCGTAGATACGCACGTGTATGCCGGCTACACAATACCTCCCAATTACGATTCCATGATCGCTAAGCTCATCGTAGTGGCACGTACCAGGGAAGAAGCCATTGTTAAGATGCGCCGTGCTTTGGATGAATTTATCATAGAAGGAATCCATACCACTATTCCCCTGCACATGCAGCTTATGACAAACAAGGATTTCATTGACGGCAATTTCACTACTGCCTTTATGAATACTTTTGAACTCAAGTAAGGACGAGAGTCGAAATATTTCGGATTTCGTTCGCTGCGGCGAATTCGATTTCGGATTTAAATAAACCTCTAAAGTTTTTCAAAAACTTTAGAGGTTTATTATTTTATTACCTTTGTCACCCAGTGCCATTCATAAAAAACATATCCGTCATTGCAGATTTGCTGATCAATGCAAGTCCGAGGTCTTATGTTTCCGTCAATACAGGAAAAGAGATTGAAGCCATTCCTGATTTTCGTGAAATAAATCTGAGTGATGTTTGGAAGACGGCGCAGGAGGAATACATCCGTTATCATGAGTTTTATAAAAAGCTGGATAATGAAGAACATTTCAAAAAAGAAATAGATTCTGTAAAGGGAATTTATCGTGACGAATTCCAGCTTTCAGGAAGGATACTTGATGTGGGTGGCGGACAGGGAAGGCTCAGGCATTTTCTAAACAATCACCAGCTCGAAAACTATATTTGCATAGATCCGTTCCCCGAGGCAATGGATGGATTCGGCAAAATGAAAAACATGCTATCCGCTTATAATAATATAAATGAGCCCATGTATTTCATGGCGGCATTCGCGGAAAAGTTGCCGTTTAAAGATGCCATTTTTGACTGGGTGCACATGCGCTCCGTCTTGGATCATTTTGAGGATCCGGTCAAAGCAATTCAAGAAGCAAAGCGCGTTCTAAAACCGGGCGGAAAATTATTGATTGGTGTAAGTATTAAAAAAGGAAACTGGCTCAAGTCTCCTGATAAACCATTCATTATAGTAAGGGTACTTAGTAAAATTAAAAGAACGCTTTCCCCTGATAAAACCCCACGCTATAAAACCGGAGCGGATGATCATGTCCATGAATGGAGTTACGAAGAATTGATTTCTCTTATTTCCGATAATGGTTTTACGATTGAAAAAGAGCACCGTCAGAAATCTCCCTGGCAGAATGTTATTTATATTTCTGCTGTTTCATAGGCATTCATTTTTTTGACATTCAATCGGTGCCTTTAGTCACAATGAATCCCCACTTTAATATTCAATATTCCTTCCCAATTCCCTACTAAAATAGGGGAAGAAGTTTTGAGGGACCTTAATAATTTTGTGCTTAATAAAATGTAATAACACATGAAAAACAAGATTATTCTCCTTGGAATCGCGATCGCGCTTCTTGGTGCAAATTTTAAAACCAGCGCACAGCAAATGGAAAATGGCTGGCCGGAGTATTTTTCCACAGCTTGGGCCTATCATTGGGTGAGTGGTGCCTGGGCGGCAGAGGGCCGGATAAGGCCCCAATACGATGCCAATAAGCATTTTGCAGAAGCTGATGCTCAAATTCCTTCAGGGAGCAATTGGAAAGTTATTAAAAAGAACGTTTTCACGTATAATTCAAATGGTGAAATGTGGGTAAACCTTGCAGAATCATTTGATGGCACTAAATGGAATCAGGATCAGGTGGATAGTTATTACTATAATTCAAATGGTACTACAAACTACCGCTCAGTAACTGAAATGATCAGTGGCAGCTGGACTCCTACTCACCTGCACCACTATCATTATGATGCCAATAAAGTATTGCAATCCGACTATGAACAGGACGTGAATTCATCCACGGGCAAATGGGAGAACGACGATTATTACTATTACTACTACAATAGCAATGGCAGCCTGGACCGCATCAATGACAGCAATTGGGTTGGAAACTGGTCTATGTGGCGCCGTGATACAGTGAATTACAATGCAGATAATAGTGTAAAGGAAGTAGTCAGCCAGGAGTGTGACGGAACCAAGACATGGTCTAATATTTCCAAGATCGTTTTTGATAGTGCAGTGGTTTCAGGGATTGAGGAAAATTCTCTGTCCATTGCCTCAGCACATGTTTATCCTAATCCATCCACCGGAATGTTGCAGGTAGAATTGCCGGTGGGCGTGAGCGCAGCCGAAATATCTATTTATGATCTAAGCGGACGCTTGGTAATGCACTTGCCTATGCAGGCGGCAGCAATTTATTCAGCACCATTTAATCTTTCAAATTTACCTTCCGGAAATTATTTCCTTGTTTGTAATACCAATAAAGGGGTATTGCAATCGCAGCTTGTGAAACAATAATTGCGTTGAAAAAATCATGTATTTGTTAAGTCCGGCAGTACAACCGGGCTTAACGTTTTTCCGGTCAATTATTTCCGGATTCAATTAATATTGTTACATTTGAATAAACTAAAGCAACAATTATGAAATACGGAAAACAATTCCTACTACTCGCATTTGCCTTTCTGGCGTTCAATTTAAACGTAAAATCCCAAACTGAAGAATTCGGTTGGCAATTTGGTTTTCAACATGCCGTGTATTCCACACT